>NZ_MEGP01000014.1:0-86739 GCF_001725555.1 Thiobacillus sp. SCN 63-57
TTGAGCACGGCCCCGCCGGGATAGCCGAACACGAACTCGACCCCCTCTTCGGCCAGACAACGTACGACGATCTCGGCGCCCGTGGCTTCCATAAACTGGTAAAAAATCAATTCGTTGGTGAACCTGTGAGGGTAATCGTTTTGCCCCGTAACGGTCAAGAAATCATGCCAGAGCGATCATCCGGCAGACTTCCACGCCTTGGTTTTCACGATTTTCACGCCGGACCCGCAAACATTCCGGCACCCCATGAAAAACCCCTCCAGCACGGAGGGGCGGAGCGGCGAACCGCTCAATACAAACTTCGCCGCAGGCGTGGCCTGAGGGTATTACTCGTGTGCGGCTTCGCGCAGCGCCAGCATGACTTCGTTCAACGCACCTTCAGCATTCTCGAACAGGCAGACCATGTTGCCGACGCTGCACACTGTCGTCGCGGCCCCCTGAACGACCCAGCCTTGCGACGGGGACCAGCCGCGCATTTGCGAAAACAGGGACAGCAAATCGGTATTGCCCGACACCATGCGGCGATACCAATGGGCGAATTTCGCCAAACGCTCCATCAACTCGGGCGACAGCATGCCTTCGGCCTCCATGATCACGCCGTCGTCACGAAAACGGCACACGGCCGTCACGCCATCGAGCACCAGAATTTTTCTCAGCGACATACGCGCTCCTCAGACCTGCAGGGCATTGAACGTGGCTTCGTAGTCGGCGTCGCGATTCCTGACCACCACACCGCGGTTGCCGTTCACTACCACCGACCATTCCAGACCCACCACCGAGAAACCCTTGATCGGCTGGAATCCACTCTGACCGGTGAGCGCTTCCCAGCCGCGCGCTTCCATGCCGGCAATCGCCTGATTGGCCACGCACGAACGCGCCAGCAAATCCAGCACCTGCGGCGTCAGCTCGGTGCCTTCGCGCAACACATGCGATTGCAGATCCCCCTTGTCCGTGTAGGTAAACGCCGCGAGTGCACCCGGCAAATCCATCATTTTCTGCAGATCCATCTTGTCTCCCCCTTCAAATCGATATCAGACTTCAGTACAGCGCTTCCTTGGTATCGCCCCCCAGCCTGGCGTACAGATTGACCAGCAGGTCATCCTGCACGTCGCCGACTTTGGCGCGCATGATGGTCATGACGTCGTTGAGCAACTCGTCACGGTTTTCGATGAAGGAAAAATAGTTGCCGACCGCGCATACCGTCACCTGCGCGCCGCGCACGATCCAGCCTTGTACCGGACGGCACCCGCAACTCTCGGAGAAGGAATCGAGGATTTCGGCCTGCATGTTGACCGACAGGGTATTGGCACGGCACAGGATCGACGCCATGCGCGCGAATTCGTCGGTCAGTGCGCCTTGATAAGAGAAACGGTCGCCACGATATGCATATTCGCCGGCAGCGATGACGCCGGGGATTGCCATGAGTTGCTTTACGATGTGCATCGAGCCCCCTCCTTGGTTTTGATTTGTATGCGGCGCGCTGTGGCAAAGTGTCGCACCTAAGTCGCAATATAGAGCCTCCATGCAAGACAACGCAATAGCCCCCGTTTCTGCCACTTTTCTGGCGCGCGTCGCCGCGATGATCTACGAGCTGCTGCTGGTGACCGCAGTCCTGTTCGTCGCCTCGCTTCCCTTTCTCTATCTGGTCGGCAATGCCGAGACCGGCTGGCGGCATTATGTCTTTCAGTTGTATCTGATCGGCGTGCTGTTCGCCTACTTCAGCGCGTTCTGGATGCGCAGCGGGCAAACCCTGGCCATGAAAACCTGGCGTATCCGGCTGGTCGACCTGAACGGCGGCCGCCCCACCCTCCGGCAGTCCGCGCTGCGCTTCGTCTTTGCACTGCTCGGCCTCGCGCTGGCGGGGGCCGGTTTCTGGTGGGCCCTGTTCGATCGCGACCGTCAGTTCCTCCACGACCGCCTGGCACGCACCCGCCTGGTTCGCGTGCCGCGCAAGGCCTGAGGCGTGAACTGGCGCGACCACCTGCAGGCCCGCCTGCTGGAGATCCAGCCGGACAGTGTGTGCGCACTCGATGCCGCCGCCCATGAACTGGCCCGCGAGGTGCTGCATGACACCCCGTTGCATATCGCCGACAACAGCCCGCCCGCCCAGCCCTGCGCGCTGGCCCTGGGCGTCGACGTACTGAACGGACTGGACGCGCAGCAGGCCCGGCACCTGATCAGCCGGGTGCGCCTCTACGTCGCGCCGCGCCTCCTGCTTGCCGCGCTGCCCGGCTGCGCACTGGACGATGCGGCCTTCCGCGCCCTCGGCTTTACGCTGTCGACTACGGGACCGGCGGAAGGTCCGCGCATCTACCACTACGACATAGAGACCTACAAGACGGTGCCGGACTGGCTCAATTCCCGCTTCTGGGCACATCCCGAGCGCTGGGAGCCCTGAAAAGAACGCCGGCCCCCTCCGCAGCCGCGCGCTTCGCAGCCCTGCATACGTTACACTGGCCTCTGCCTCGCTCCGCCCTGTCCGACTGCCATGAACTTTACCCCCCACAACACACTTGAAGAACAGCTTGCCGCCGTCCATGCCGGCACGCTCGATCCCGAAACCTTCGTGCTGCACCTGCTCGACCAGCAGCTGTTCATGCCGGTGCGCGACGAAAAAGACGCCATTCAGGGTTTCCAGCGCTCGACCCAGGCCGAGCCGCTGATCATCGAAGACGAGGACGGCGAGCGCGTACTGGTAATGTTCACCAGTCCCGAACGCGCCAAGCCGTTTGTCGAACATTTCCCCGACTTTTCGGGCGGCCTGCTGACCGAGTTTTCCTGGCTGCTGCGCCGCATCGGCGGCGGCATACCGATTGCGTTGAATCCGGGCTGGGACATCGGCATGGATTTCGATGCCGACATGATTGCGCAACTGGTGGCGCAACTCCCGCCCGAACAGCCGGTCTGACGCACGCCCCCTGCCTCAACGCTTCGCCATGTTGTCCGACCGCGCGCTTGCCGATTTCCATTCCGCCCTCGGCGCCGACCGCGTCTTCGACGATGCCGCCACCCGCGCGCTCTATGCCTGCGATGAAACGCCGCGCCGGGTCGAACCCGACGCCGTGCTGTTCCCGTCTTCACACGACGAGGTGCTTGCGCTCGCGCACGTCGCTTCCGAGCACCGGATTGCGCTGACCCCGCGCGGCGCCGGTTCCGGCAATGTCGGCGGCGCGCTGCCCTCGCCCGGCAGCGTCGTCGTCAGCTTCGAATGCATGCGCCGCGTGCTCGAGTTCGATCCCGCCAACCGGCTCATCGTCGTCGAGCCCGGCGTAGTCACCGAGGAAATCGACCGCATCGCCCGCGGCGCCGGCCTGTTCTACCCGCCCGATCCCGGCAGCAGCACCTATTGCCGAATCGGCGGCAACCTCGCGATGAACGCCGCCGGTCCGCGTGCCGTGAAATACGGTGTCACCCGCGACTACGTGCTGGGACTGCGCGCCATCACCGGCGATGGCCGCGAAATCCGTACCGGATGCCGCACCACCAAGGGCGTCACCGGCTACGATCTCACCCGTCTGCTGGTCGGTTCCGGCGGCACCCTCGCCCTCATCACCGAGGCCACCCTGAAACTGCTGCCCGCGCCGGAAGCAGTCGCCACGTTGCGCCTGTGTTTTGCCAGCAACCGGGCCGCGCTCGATGCGGTCGGCCGCGTCATGCGCCAGGCCGTGGTGCCCAGTGCGCTCGAGTTCATGGACCGGCACGCCATCGACGCCATCCGCCCGACCGGCGCGGCGGACGATCTGCCGCCTGGCACGCAGGCCCTGCTGATGGTCGAGGCGGACGGTGCCGCGCAGGACCTTCCGCGCCAGATTGCCGCACTGGAACAGGCACTCGCCGGCAACGGTCTGCTCGAAATGAAGAGCGGATTCGCGCGCGCCGACATCGCCCGGCTATGGACGGCACGCAAGTCGCTGTCGCACGCAGTCAAGCAGATCGCACCGCTCAAGATCAACGAGGACGTCGTAGTGCCCGTGTCGAAGCTCGCCGACCTCGTCGACTTCCTCGACCACACCGCGCAGACCCAACAACTACCGATCGTCTCGTTCGGCCATGCCGGCAACGGCAACCTGCACGTCAACCTGATGGTGCACCCCGACGATATCGACGAAATGGCGCGCGCGCGCCTGGCGCTCGATGCCATCATGCTGCGCGTACTGGCACTGGGCGGCACGCTTTCGGGCGAGCACGGCATCGGCACTGAAAAACGCCGCTTCGTGCCTCAGGAAATCGATCCCACCACGCTCGAGCTGATGCGCGCGATCAAACGGCAATTCGATCCGCACGGTCTGCTCAATCCCGGCAAACTTTTTCCTGACTGAGATCGCCGCGAAGGCTTTACAAGCACGAAATGCATCTATAGAATGCGCGGCTTCGTTGGGGGTATAGCTCAGCTGGGAGAGCGCTTGCATGGCATGCAAGAGGTCAGCGGTTCGATCCCGCTTACCTCCACCAACTCATCACCACGCTGCTGGGGTTGATCCTGAGTGTAGCGGGCTTGGCTGTCGGGTTTTGGGAAATGCTCCATGGCAACGGGAATGCACAGTTCTGGCTCTCGCTGATACCATTGGGCTTCGTCGGATTGTTTGTCGGCGTCACCTTGACCCAGCTGTACAACAAGCAGGAAAGGCGCAAGCCTGAGTAGTAAAAGTTGGCGGTTCACACCGTCGTCCGGGTCCCCATCGTCTAGAGGCCTAGGACATCGCCCTTTCACGGCGGTAACCGGGGTTCGAATCCCCGTGGGGACGCCACCTTACATCCGTAAGGTGATCAAAATCCAGCCCTTCCCGGGTTGGCAAAAATCAAACTGAACTGAATACAGCCTAGGAAATGACGGCTGGCTTTTCTGTGTGCAATACACATCGGGCGAACCCAACGTGGCGCCCCGAAGACGAATCGAACGTCCGACCTACCCCTTAGGAGGGGGTTGCTCTATCCACTGAGCTACCGGGGCGTGGCGCGCATTCTACCGAATACCGTGTGGATACACGAACTGTCGCGTATACACTCCCTGTTGTCACTGGCAGTCTATGATGCATTTCAGGAGAACCTATGTTCAAAATGATAATGGGCGGACTGGCGGTGCTGCTGCTGGCTGCGAGCGTGGCGTTCTGGATGCTGAGACCCGGTACGCAACGGACGGAAGGCAGTGCCGCGCCGGACTTCGCCCTGCAGGACCAGAACGGACAGACACATCGTCTGAGCGACTACGCTGGACGCTGGCTGGTCCTGTATTTCTATCCGCGCGACGACACGCCGGTCTGCACCCGCGAAGCCTGCCGTTTCCGCGACGACATCGGCACCCTGGGAAAGCTCGATGCGTCCGTAGTCGGCATCAGCGTCGACAGCACGCGTTCGCATGCCGACTTTTCCCGCAAATACGGCCTGCCGTTTCCGTTGCTGTCCGACCCTGACGGGCGTACCGCACGCGCCTATGACAGCCTGCTCAATCTCGGAATCATCCGGTTCGCCCGCCGCCACACGTTCATCATTGCCCCGGATGGACGCATCGCTGCCCGGTTCGATCACGTAGACCCCGCGCGACATGCCGAAGAAGTCAGGGATGCCCTGCGAAGTTTGCAGGGTTCCGGCGCGCCCCACATTTTCGCAGCGGCGGGCCGTGGCTAACCCTTCTCCGCCCACGAAGCCCAGCCCTATACAGAGAGGGTTTTCCCCTCTTATCGGAACCGCCTTTATCGCCCCGATCGCGTTGATCTGCGGTCTTTTGTTCAACGGTCTGTTCCAGCTCAAGGCGCTGGGCAGGCAATTGAACATCGTGGTCGAGCTTCACAATCGCAAGATCGACCTCATCACGCAAACCCAGGTGGCGGCGCACATCCGCACTGACAGCCTGTTCCGCATGGTGCTGGCCGACGACCCATTCGAACGCGACGCCCACTTCCTGCGATTCAACCATGCAGGCTTTCTTGTCATGCAAGGGCGAAACTCGCTGCGTGAGCTGGGGCTCACCCCCACCGAGCAGCGCAACTTCGATGCCCAGACGCAGCTGATCATGCGGATCCGGACAGTACAGGAACACCTGATCGACCTGCTTCATGCCAATCAGTATCTTATGGCACGCCAGGTGTTGGTACACGAAGCCATTCCCCTTCAGGAACAGTTCAACCAGCAACTGGCCACGATGCGCACGGCCTACCAGAGGGCCAACCTGGCTGCCCAGAAGCAGGCGCAGCAGACCTACCGACATGCGCTATATCTCACGCTGGCCTTCGGTCTCGCGGCCATCACGCTGGCGCTGCTGATCGCGTGGCAGACGACACGCAAGATCAAACTGAAGTCGCAACGAATACACGACCAGATGGAAGAACTGGAACAGTCACGTGCTGCGCTGCGCGAAGAGGCCACCCACGATCCCCTGACCGGCCTGGCCAACAGGCGTCTGTTCTATGACCGGCTGCAGCAGGCGATCCGCCATGCCCTGCGCTATGGCGGCAAGGTCGGGATCCTGTACCTGGACATGGACCGCTTCAAGGACATCAACGACCGGCACGGCCATCACGTCGGCGATGCCGTGCTGGTGGCAGTGGCGCAAAGATTGAAGGATTGCGTACGCGAATCCGATTCGGTCGCGCGCCTGGGTGGAGACGAGTTCGTGGTGTTGCTGGAAGGTGTCCAGGGACGCCAGGACTGCATTGCCGCCGCCCTCAAGATCGAACAGAGTCTGGCGCATACCACCCGCTTCGACGATCTGCACCTGGAGATCGACGCCAGCATCGGCCAGGCGCTCTATCCTGACGACGGCAGCGACGAAGATGCCTTGATCCGCGCGGCCGACGCGGCCATGTACCAGGTCAAATCCGGCAGCGAATCAGAGCGTCAGAGTCGCCTGCCATTCCAGTAAAGGAATCAGCGCGGTCTCAGACGAATCGCCTCGCGTTCGCGCCGCGCCTTGGCGCCCCATATCCACACATACTGCACGCCGGAAGCCACAGCGATGATGAAGACGGCGACGAACAGAGCATGCAGCCAGTCGTCCAGCGACAGCAGCCCGGCCAGTCCGCCCAACACCAGCGACAGCAACGACAGTTCCGCAAACATGTGCGTCTTGCCGAGCCAGGTCGGGTGGATATCCAGGTGCCCCGCCAGGCCGCGATAGCTCAACGCACCCAGCACGATGATGCTGTCGCGCAACAGGATCGCCAGCGTCACCCACAGCGGGATTGCACCCGCCTGCGTCAGCATGACCAACGTCACCACGCCCAATGCCTTGTCGGCAACGGTATCGAGCGCGGCGCCGAGCTGGGTCATCTGTTTGAGCCAGCGCGCCAGCAGACCATCGATGCCGTCCGATATCGCAGCGGCGAGAAACAACCAGCACGCGGCCTCCCAACGCTGCTGCAGGATCAGCCAGCCCACGACCGGCACCGCAGCCAGGCGCAGCAGGGTGATGACGTTCGGCAGATTGAATACACGTTCGCTCATGCGGATGTCTGGTTGAGTAAGTCTGCGTCAATACAGAGGCCAAGGATTGGGCGTGTCTGGCGCGAAGGCAGCCGCAGCCATAGTCATACTATGGCGAAGATTGCCGACAAAGCCAGGCGCGGCAAAGACTGGCCGAATATAGCAAGGCTTGCTCAACCAAACACCGTAACCGTACTCAATTCAAGGGCTGTCTGGCAAGTTCGTTCCACAGTTTGTCGAGCCGCTTCGCCGATACCGGATACGGGGTTTTCAGTTCCTGGGCAAAGAGCGATATCCGCAGTTCCTCCAGCTGCCAGCGGAAATCGTCCAGCGCGGCGGATGCCGTGCCTATCATCTGGCCTCGCCGCGCCAGGTATTTGTTCTGCAGCGTCAGCACGCCAGCCATGCTGCGCGCGTCGCGCTGCTCGGCTGCAGGCAGTTTCTCCAACCGCTTGAGAATGCCGCGCAGATAACGCGGCAAGTCCTTCAAATGCGCCCACGGCGTGGCTGTGATGAAGTCCGCCGGCACCAGCGCAGCGAGATGCGCGGTTTCGTCGCGCATCACCGCGGTGAACTGCGGCTTGGCATTCAAGCGCGCCGCCACCTGTGCATGCAGGTCGAGAATTTCCGCACTGTCGCGCAGCAGCGCCTGCTTCACCACAGCGATTCTGGGCTTGGCGCGCTCCTTCTGCTTGCCAAAGGTTCTCCCGTCGCGCGGCGTGTCGTCGTCGCCCAGCAGTGCGCGGATGGCGATCGCATCGATGAGCGCGGCGCGCAACTGCTCGGGGCTGCCGAAGCTGCGGAATTTCAGCGCCAGCGCGGTTTCGCGCGCCAGGTCCTTGTCGAGCTGCTTGAACTGCGCCGCCAGCGCGATGCGCAACAGCCGCACGACACCCCGTCGCGTTTCGCTTTCGGCCACGTCTGCCGCATCGAGAAGCCGCAGGTCGACACTCTCGCCGTTGTCGACCAGCGCCGGATAGCCCATCAACTCGCGCCCGCCGCGCCTGAATTTCACCTGCGCGGGCAGGTCGCCGAAATTCCACTCGGTCAGCCCGGTGCGCTCGAATTCGCTGTTCTCGGCACCGCCGCCATAGGTGATGCGCGCCGCGCCGCCCAGCTGCTGGCGCAGCACGGCCAGATCGCGACCGCTGGCAAGTTCCTGACCGCTGTCGTCGATCACGCTCACGTTCATTTTCAGATGCGCCGGCAGTTCGCCCTTCCATTCGTCGGGATGAATGTCGGCGCCGGTCTTCTTGCGGATATAGGCTGCCAGCGCTGCCGTCAGCACCTGCTCGCCCGGCTTCGCCACCGAAAGGAAAGCCGTCACCGTGTCGGGCAGAGGGATCAGCGGGCGGCGCTTGTCCTTGGGCAGGAATTTCAGCAATGCGGTGAGTTTCTCCCGGATCAGCCCGGGCACCAGCCAGTCGATCTGCGCGGCCTCGATACGATTGAGCAGATACAGCGGCAGGCGCAGCGTCACGCCGTCGAGCGCGTGGCCGGGCTCGAAGCGGTATTTCAGCTGACACGCCACGTCATCGACTGCCATCGTTTCGGGGAACAGCGTGTGGTCGGCGCCGAGTCCCTCGCCAAGGATGTCTTCGCGCTGCAGGAACAAAATTTTAGGGTTGGCGGCTTCGGCGTCCGCACGCCAGGTCTCGAACGCCGCGCCGTTGTGGATATCCGGCGGTACGCGGGCATCGAACACGCGGAAGATGCGTTCCTCGTCGAGCCACACGCCGGACTTTCGCGCCTTGTGCTCGAGGTCCTCGATTTCCTTGATCAGTGCGCGATTGTGCACGAACCACGGCGCGCGCGTGTCATATTCGCCCGCCACCAGCGCGCCGCGGATGAACAGTTCACGTGACAGTTCGGGGTCGATGGGACCGTAGTGGATCTTGCGCCGCGCTACCAGGGTGATGCCGTACAAACTCACGCGTTCGAATGCCACCACGCGGGCGCCGTCCTTTTCCCAGTGCGGTTCGATGGTCATGCGCGTCAGCAGATGACGACCCGCGCTCTCGATCCATTCCGGGCGCACTTCGGCGACGGTGCGCGCGAGCAGGCGGCCGGTGTCGGTCAGCTCGGCGGCCATGATCCACTTTGGCCCTTTTTTTGCCAGCGCTGAGCCAGGGTGGATCGACAGTTTGATGCCGCGCGCCCCCTGGTAATTGCCCTCGCCCGGCTTGGGCCGCGCCTTGGCGTCATCCGACTTGAAGCCGATGTTGCCGAGCAGGCCGGTCAGCAGTGCCTGATGGATGGCGTCGTAGCCGGCGTCCTTGTCGTTCTCACGCAGACCCAGTTCGCTCACCTGCGCATGCAGCTGGCCATGAATGTCGCGCCATTCGCGCATCCGACGCGGCGACAGGAAATGGTCCTGCAGCAGCGTCTGCAGTTGGCGGTTGGTTTTCTTGTGCTGCACCTGCTCCTCGTACCAGCGCCACAGCTTGAGCCAGCCCATGAAGTCGGAACGCTCGTCGGCAAACAGCTTGTGCTTCTCGTCGGCGGCCTGCGCGCGCTCCATCGGGCGGTCGCGCGGATCCTGTACCGACAACGCGCTGGCGATGATCAGTACCTCACGTACACAGCGCTGCTGCTCCGCCGCCAGCAGCATGCGTGCAATACGCGGATCGAGCGGCAGCCTGGCGAGTTGGGCGCCGATCTTGGTCAATTGCCCCTGCTCGTCGAGCGCATGCAATTCGGCCAGCAACTGGTAGCCGTCGGTGACAAGTCGGGAACTCGGCGGGTCGATGAAAGGGAAGCCGACCACCTCGCCGAGGCCGAGCGACTTCATGCGCAGGATGACGCCGGCCAGCGACGAGCGCAGCAGCTCGGGGTCGGTGAATCTTGGGCGGTTGCCGAAGTCGACCTCATCGTAGAGGCGGATGCAGACGCCGTCGGCCACGCGGCCGCAGCGCCCGGCGCGCTGGTTGGCCGAGGCCTGCGACACCTTCTCGATCAGCAACTGCTCGACCTTGTTGCGCGCCGAATAGCGCTTCACCCGCGCGGTGCCGGGATCGATCACGTAGCGGATGCCGGGCACGGTGAGCGAGGTTTCCGCCACATTGGTGGCAAGCACGATACGCCGCAGCGCACTCGTGGGCTTGAAGATCGCATCCTGCTCGGCCACCGACAGACGGGAAAACAGCGGCAGGATTTCGGTGCCCGGGGGATGGTGCTTCCTGAGGGCCTCGGCAGTGTCGCGGATCTCGCGCTCGCCCGGCAGAAAGACCAGGATGTCACCAGGACCCACCCGCGCCAACTCGTCGGTGGCATCGAGGATAGCGGCGATCTGGTCGGGCGCATCCTTGTCCTTCTTCTCGCGTTCGCCCCTGGCCGGCGTCGCCGGCTCCTCGCGTTCGATCGGCCGCCAGCGGATTTCCACCGGATAGGTGCGCCCCGATACCTCGATCACCGGCGCGTCGTCGAAATGCTTCGAGAAACGCTCGGCGTCGATGGTGGCCGAGGTGATCACCACGCGCAGGTCACCGCGCTTTTCCACCAGCGTCTTCAGGTAGCCCAGCAGGAAATCGATGTTGAGGCTGCGCTCGTGCGCCTCGTCGATGATGATCGTGTCGTAGCGGCTCAAGAGCGGGTCGCCCTGGCTCTCGGCCAGCAGGATGCCGTCGGTCATCACCTTGATCGCGGTGTCGTGGCGCACGGTGTCGGTGAAGCGCACCTTGTAGCCGACCCGGCCGCCGAGTTCGCTGCCCAGTTCCTGTGCGATGCGCGCCGCCACCGAGCGCGCGGCGATGCGGCGCGGCTGGGTGCAGCCGATCAGCCTGCCTGGCCTCGCCGCCTCTAATCCAAGCCGGGCCTCCAGGCACATCTTGGGGATCTGCGTGGTCTTGCCCGAGCCGGTCTCGCCGCACAGGATCAGCACGCGGTGTTTCTGCAGCGCCGCGAGTATGTCGTCGCGGCGCTGGCTGACCGGCAGGTCGGGATAGCTGATATGCAAGGGACTACTTGTTCTGGATATATTTGGCGTCATCGAAGGTTTCCAGCCAGGCAGGGCGATAGACCGCCATCATCGTCACCGCCATGCCGGTCGAGAATGCCTCCGCCCAGCTGATCAATACCGTGGCATACGGCGTGTACTGGGCAAGCAGATAATCGAGCGGATACACCCCGGCCAGCGCCATCAGCGCCGTGGTCGTCACGCCGATCACCGCCACCGAAAGCGCGGCGCCGAAAAAACCATTGCCCAGCACGTAGATGAAAAAGTGATTCGGCAAACGGCGCTCGACAAATCGATAGACGTTCCAGCTCACGCCCGCTGGCAATGCCGCCATCAGCAGCGCATCCGCACCCAATGCCTCCCAGCTGCCATGCCCGAATGCCGCGTTCGCCAGCAGGACCAGCACACCGGAGAACGTGGCGCGCCAGAAGCCGAACATCAGCGTCAATGCCGCCAGTCCGTACAGATGGAATGCCAGCCCGGGTTTGACGCCCGTTCGGATCTGCCACAAGGCCAGCACGGCCACCGTGGCGCCGAGGAAAAGGTTCAGTCTCGACGGCTCGGCCAGCCTGCGCCAGTCGCCCGACATCAACCAGCGCCAGGCCAGAAAAGCCAAACCCAGCCAGCCGACCAGATAAAAGGATACGGGCAACAGTGATGCGGACTGGCCCAGCGCGTTAAAATTCATGGGCGGATTTTACGCGATGCGCGGATCCGAACCCTTACTTCGAGCCCAGACCATGTCCGCACCCCCATCCCCCCACACCCGGCTGAGCGACGACGAGATCGATGCCCTGGCCGATCTGGTCGATCTCATCGACGAGCGCACCGACGTCCCGGTCTCGCTCGAAGGCCTGGACGGCTTCATCACCGCGCTGGCCTGCAGCCCGCGCGCCATCCCGGCCGAAGAATACTTTCCGGTGCTGTTCGACCGCGATGACGGCCTGGACGCGATATTCGAGGACGAGGTCGACATGGTACGGTTCCTGGCGCTGTTCGATCGCCGACGCAACGAGATTGCCCGTGCGCTGACCGCCCCGATCGAAGACCTCACCGACCCCAGGGCGCTGTCCCCGCTGATCATGGACTGGGACGGGCTGCTGGCCGAGCTGCCGCCCGCCGAAGCCGGACGCTTGAGGGCGGCCGGCATCCCGCCCTATGCCCAGTTGTGGGCCGCCGGCTTTCTGCTGGTCGTGGAACACTGGGAAGACGACTGGAACTTACCCGTGGACAGCAAGGACGAAGCCTTCGTCGACGAGGTGCTCGACCCATTCTACGTGCTGGCCGCACCGCTCGACGAACTCAGCCCTGAAGAGCGAGCCATCCGCCGTGAAGACCATGTCGCCCTCGCCGTCTGGGGCGCCTACGAACTGCGCGAATTCTGGCTCGACCGCGGTCAAGCCCCGCGCGCCTGAATTCCTGTCATTTGAACCTGCTAACGTCTATCCGATGAATCTCGTCCTATTCGATCTCGACAACACCCTGCTCGCCGGCGACTCCGACTACGAATGGGGGCAGTTCCTCATCGCCAAGGGCGTGGTCGACGGCGCGCACTACGAAGCCAAGAACCGCGCCTTCTACGAAGACTACAAGGCCGGGCAGCTCGACATCTATGCCTTCCTCGCCTTCGCCCTGCGGCCGCTTGCCACCCATACGCGCGCGCAACTCGACGCCTGGCATGCCGAATACATGGAGACGCGCATCCGGCCGATGATCACCCAGGCCGCGCGCGATCTGGTGAACAAGCAACTTAACGAAGCCGACCTGGTCGCCATCATCACGGCTACCAACAGCTTCGTCACCGGGCCGATCGCGAAGGAATTCGGGATTCCGCACCTGATCGCCACCGACCCCGAGGAAATCGACGGCCGCTTCACCGGCGAAGTCGCCGGCACGCCGTGTTTCCGCGAAGGCAAGGTGGTCCGTCTCGAACAGTTTCTTGAAGCCCACGGCACGCGGCTGGATTGCCTCAGCACCAGCTGGTTCTACAGTGACTCGCTCAACGACCTGCCGCTGCTGGAGAAAGTCCGGCATCCCGTTGCCGTCGACCCCGATGCCACGCTGCGCGCGCACGCCGAAGCCAGGAACTGGCCGGTGATCTCGCTACGCCCTCCGTCCCTGCAAGGACACATGCACCCATAGGCTACACACGCATGCACATCATCATCCCGGACCGATCGCCCCTGTCCACGCCGTCCACGCTGGCCGAAAGTGTCGCCCAGCAACGCAACGCCCTCGCCAACATGTTGCGCGAACCGCTGGCGCTGGCGGCGCAAGCGTGCAGCCGGGTCTGGCCCAGCCGGGCCGGCCTCAACGCCGCGCTGACGCACGCACTGAACGGACTGCCCGCCTGCAAGTACATGTACGCGCTGGACACCCGCGCCCTCCAGCTCAGCGACAACATCAGTCATGCCGGCCCGATCGAGACGGACTACGGACGCGACCGCTCCGATCGCCCCTACATGAACGAAGCGGTACCGAACCAGGGTTTCCTCCTGTCGCAGGCCTACATCAGCCTGCGGGCCAGGCGGCCATCGCTGACCGCGATCCAGATCGTGCGCGACGATGACGATCAGGTGCTCGGTTTCGTCGGTGCCGATTTCGACCTGCGCGACCTGCCGATCACCGCCAAGCTCTACAACGAGCCCACCGACTGGCGGCAGATCAAGGGCGACCCGGCCATCCGCGGCGCGGTATTCCATCAGACCCGTAGCGACAGTCAGATGGATCTAAGCCTCGATACCGTGCTGGGCGTGATGGAGGAACTGATGACCGACCGCGGCGTGTTCCACGGCAAGCTGCACTTCTCCAGCAGCCGCGCCACAATCTGGCTGGTCGACGACCCTTATCGCTACCGTCTGCTGGATATCGACGCGTTGACCGACCCAGACACCTGTCTCAGTTATCCGCGCCGTCCCTACCCGGACGATGCGGTGGTGCCCAAGGACAAGATACGCCCGGTCCTGGACACCCTGCGCGCGCTGCGCTTCATGGACGAAACCTTCTACCTGCGTGCGGGTTCGCTCAACATCTTCAACGGCATGGTCGGCCTCACCTTCTCGTGCGACGGCTCGCATTACCTGCCGTGGGACGAATTCCTGAGCAAAGGCCACGATTTCTGGGTGGCGAGCAATCCGACAGGGCCGAGCTGTCCGGTCTGAGAAAACGGGCTTCCGGCTCAGCGACCGGATGGCAGCTTTTTTTCATGCCAATACGCATAGGCGACCGGAATCAGGATCAGCGACAGAAGGGCGGCCGATACCATGCCGCCGACCAGCGGAGCGGCGATGCGCTTCATCACGTCCGTCCCTGCGCCCTGGCCCAGAAGAATCGGCAGCAGACCCGCAATGATGACGGACACGGTCATGGCCTTGGGCCTGATGCGTAACAAGGCCCCTTCCACGATGGCCTGATGCAGGGACGCGCGGTCCTGCAGCGCGCCCGCGCGTTGCGACCGGTCTATCGCATTGTCGAGATACAGCAGCATGACCACGCCGAACTCGGCGGCCACGCCGGCGAGCGCGATGAACCCCACGGCCACCGCCACCGAAAACTGGTAGCCTAGGGCGTAGACGAGCCAGAAACTGCCCACCAGCGCAAGCGGCAGGCACGCCATCACCAGCACGACCTTGCCGAAATGGCGGAAATGCAGGTACAGCAACAGAAGCACCAGAATGAATGTAAGCGGCACCACCCATTGCAGCCGCTCCTTCGCATGCTGAAGATGAAGGTATTGGCCGGCCCACTGGACCGCATAGCCCGGCGGCAACGGGACGGATCGTTCCACTGCATCGCGGGCCGCCGCGACGTAACCGCCGAGGTCGCCGCTTGCGATGTCGACATAGACATAGCCGACCAGTCGCCCGTTTTCGCTCTTGATCTCGGCCGGGCCATCGGCAATGCTCAGCTTCGCAATCTCGCCCAGCGGCACCTGCATGCCGGCAGGCGTGGTGACCCGGCTTGCCGCCAGGGCGTCGAGCGAATCGCGGTAGCCGCGCGGGTAGCGCAAATTGATGGAGAAACGCTCGCGTCCGTCGACGACCGTACCGACATCCTCGCCCCCGATCGCGCCCTGAACCAGATTCTGTACGTTCGAGATGCTCACACCGTAGCGCGCGGCCTGGGCACGATCCACCTGGATGTCGATGTAGCGCCCGCGCGTCACGCGTTCGGCGAACACCGTGCGGGTACCCCGCACTTCCCGGACGACGGCTTCGATCTTCTGCGCGAGATCGACGATGCCATCAAGTTCGGGACCGGTGACCTTGACGCCGACGGCAGTGCGGATGCCGGTGGACAGCATGTCGATGCGGGTGCGGATGGGATAACCCCAGGCGTTGGTGAGACCCGGCAGGTTGACCGTCTGGTCGAGCTTGTGGATGACGTCCTCGACCGTTTCGCCGGGCGGCCACTGCTCGCGCGGCTTCAGGAGTATGGTCGTCTCCAGCATGGACAGCGGCGCCGGGTCGGTGGCGGACTCGGCGCGGCCGGCCTTGCCGAACACGCGATCGACCTCCGGCAGGGTGCGGATCAGGCGGTCCGTGATCTGCAGAACGTTGGCTGCCTCGTCGATGGACAGGCCCGGCAGGGTGGTGGGCATATACAGCAGGTCGCCTTCGTACAGCGGCGGCATGAATTCGCTGCCGGTCCTGCTCACCGGCCACGCGATGCTGGCGAGCGCCAGTGCGGAGATCAGCAGCGTGGCGATGGGTCGCCGTAGCGCGAACAGCAGGAGCGGCCGGTAAAGCCGGTGCAGGACACGGTTGACCGGATTGCCACGCTCCGGGGCGATGCGCCCGCGGATCAGATAGCCCATCAGCACCGGCATCAGGGTAACCGCCAGCGCCGCGCTGGCGGCCATGGCATAGGTCTTGGTGTAGGCAAGCGGTGCGAACAGCTTGCCTTCCTGGCCGGTGAGGGTCAGTACGGGAAGGAAGGAAACGGTGATGACCAGCAACGAGAAAAACAGCGCGGGACCGACTTCCGCGGCACTCCTGCGCACCACTTCCCAACGGTCACAAGCTTCGTCCGCATGCTCCAGGTGCTTGTGCAAGTTCTCGACCATGACGATGGCGGCGTCGACCATGGCACCGATGGCGATGGCGATGCCGCCCAGCGACATGATGTTGGCGGTGACGCCTTGCGCCTGCATGACAATGAAGGCCGTGAGGACGCCAAGCGGCAGCGTCACCACGGCCACCAGGGACGATCGAAGACGAAGCAGGAAGAGCAGGCAGACGAGGGCGACGACCAGCGACTCTTCCACCAGCTTGGTACCCAAGGTCCGGACGGCGCGCTCGATCAGCCCGGAACGGTCGTAGGTCGTGACCAGTTCCACGCCGGCGGGCAGCCCTTTCCGCAATTCCTGCAAACGCTGCTTGACGCGTTGCAGGGTGTCCAGCGCATTCTCGCCGTAGCGCATGATCACGATACCGCCGGTCACTTCGCCTTCGCCATCGAGATCCGCCACGCCGCGCCGCGCTTGCGGGCCGGTCTGGATATGCGCCACGTCGCCGAGGGTCACGGGCACACCCCGCGCATCGACGCTGAGCGGAATGGACGCGAAATCCTGCTCCGACCTCAGGTAGCCACGCATGCGCACCATGTACTCGGCATGGCCCATTTCGAGCACGGAGCCACCGGTCTCGGCGTTGTTGGCGCGCACCGCATCCCCGATTTGCTGCAGGCTCAATCCGTAGTGCGCCAGGCGGTTGGGATCGACTTCAATCTGGAACTGCCGCACCATGCCACCGACGCTCGCCACCTCGGCCACGCCCGGTACGCTCTGCAACTCGTACTTCAGGAAGAAATCCTGGACTGCGCGCAACCGATCGGGATCGTACCGGTGCCCCCGATCCACCAGCGCATATTCGAATATCCAGCCCACGCCGGACGCGTCGGGGCCCAGCGACGGCCTCACCCCGGCAGGCAGTTGCGGTTGGGCCTGCGCCAGATATTCCAGTACCCGGCTTCGCGCCCAGTAGGGATCGGTTCCTTCCTTGAAAAGGACATAGAGAAAGGATTGGCCGAACAGGGAGAAACCGCGCACGGCGGTGGATTTCGGTACTGAAAGCAAGGCGCTGGCGAGCGGATAGGTCACCTGATCTTCCACCGTCTGCGGCGACTGCCCGGCGTAAGGCGTCTGGATGATGACCTGGACGTCCGACAGGTCGGGAATGGCATCGAGCGCCATGTGGCGCGCGCTGGTTGCCCCCCAGACGGCGACCAGACACGCGGTCAGCAGCACCAGCATGCGATTGCGCAGCGACCATTCGATCAGACGGACGACCATCCCGCTTCGGCCGCTCAGTGTGCCGATGCCGCGGGAGCATGCATGCGCTGCATCGAGTCGGCGAGCGATGCGGCAGCGTCCAACAGGAACTGGCCGTTGACTGCCACCTGGTCACCGTCCGCAAGTCCGTCGCGGATGGCGATGCGGTCCGTGTCCTCGATGCCGATCATCACCCGGGTCGGCATGAAGTGTCCCCTGCCCATCGCGCGCATCACGAAATCGCCGTGCCCAGTCCGCATCACGGCAGTTTTCGGAACGGCCAGAACGTGGCGCGGCAGGGCATGGATGGTCACCTTCGCGTATTCGCCCAGATTCGGCGCGCGTTTCAGGTCTACCGGCATGCGCACCCGCAGCGTACGCGTGGCGTCGTCCACCAGCGGATTGAGCCCGCTCAATCGCGCCGTGACCGTGTCGCCGTCGTCGAATACCATGCTCACGCCGTCACCCGTCTTCACCCACGAAAGCTGGTCGGGATAGAGCACGATCTCGATCTGGGCGTGCGATGCGTCGACGCAATCCAGAATTTCGGTCATGGGTGCCACCGTCATGCCCGGCCGTCCCAGTATGTTCTGCACCACGCAGGCGCGCGGCGCACGCACCGGCACGGCAAGAAAGGCTTTCTCCGTACGCGTGAGCTGCGCCAGCATCCCGTCGGTCAGGCCGATCTGCTGCAGGCGCAGCTTCAGACGTTCGCGATCGCGCTCCCAGGGCTGCAGGAGCGACCAGAGCTGTTCCTCGCTCTGACTGACTTCGCGTTCGACCCGCTCGCGAGCGGATGGCTCGAGTGCATGCGCCTGCTCCAACTTGAGCCGGTTCTGCGCGCGACGTTCCCTCGCCATTTTGAGCGTGGGCTCGCCACGGCGCAGGATGTCGACATATTCGTACTGCAGATTGAGGGCATCCGGCGAACTGACCTCGTACAGGATCTCGCCACGGGCGATGCGCTGCCCGATGCGGCTCACGTTCAGCCTAGTCAACAACCCGCCCACATTGGGTGTAATGCGCAAGACCGCGTCTTCGTCGGGAACCAGGGTTCCATAGGTGGAGATATCGTGCGCGAGGACTGCCGGTGCGGCGGCGGCGAGTTGCACACCGAGTTTCTGCTGCATGGCCGTATCGACGTGAATCTGGCTCGCGCTGCTGCCGTCCGCGTTTTTCACCGCAACCAGATCCATGCCGCAGATCGGACAGGTGCCGGGGTGGTCCTGGACGATATGCGAATGCATCGGGCAGACGTAGACGGGTTGCGCGGCAGCCGCCCGGTCTATCGGTGACGCTATTTCCTCGATAGCGGGGGAAGATGCCAGGTGTCCCCGTCCGAGCCAGAACCCTGTTCCCCCGGCCACCAGGGCGATCAGCAAGAGAAAAGCCGCCTTCTTCATGTAGGACAGGACTGTGATTACCGGCATGCCGCCTCGGGCAGCAGAAAATAAGGGGGCGCGAAGCCCCCTCGTTGCAGATCGGTCAGGCGACCGTGATACGCGTCTTCGCCGTCCCCAGCACCGCGCCGGTACGCCAGTGGAAGAACTGGACGGTCACCGTCCAGGTGCCTCGGCTGGTCGGCTTGATGATGCAGTCATAGCGCTCCGCCGAGTGCGCCTCGATGGCGCCGGTGTTCCACGCTGCGGGCAACGGGCGGCCGTCCGAAGCGACCACGCTGGCAGTCAAGCCGCCAAAGCTGATCTTCTGCGGATAGAAGCCTGCGCAGATGTAGCGCACCAGCAGGGTCTGCCCCAGGGTCATGTTCACCGCCACGGCCGGATTGGTCAGCGCCGAACTCGCACCGTCCACGCCGGTGATGATGAAATACCTCGGGTTGAGGTTGTTCAATCCGACATCGCCGCCACAGGTGCCCGCATACCAGGGCAGGGTATGCCAGTTGGGATCGATCTCGTCGCACGCCCAGATGGCCTCGACATCGTATTTGGGTCCGTTGTAAAAAGCCCGTTTGGTGCCCGCGGGGTCGCCGGGCGTCGGTTTGGGGTCGACGATCAGCGCGCCATACATGCCCATCTCCGCATGCAGGGGTGTATTCACATGGCAGTGATAAAAGTAGGTGCCTGCATGCTGCGGCCGCCATTGATAGGTATAGGTGCCGCCCGTCACGTCCCAGGACAGATGGCCTACGCCGTCGTTCTCGGTGCTGGGTTCGATGCCGTGATGATGGATGGTGTGCATCCACATCATGTTTACGGACAGCGCCGTATGCACGATCTGCCCTTCGGTGACGCGTATGGCCGGCGAAGGAAAGGAACCACCGCCCATCTGATCGCCGCCGGCGCCACCGCCACCGCCGGCGGCCAGATCGGTGAAGCCCCAGATCGTTACCGAGTTGCCGTCGTCGAAACGCATAGAACCATTCATGTAGATGCCGCGCTGGAACAGCACATCGGGTGTCACGAATCCCGGCGTCGCCGGTGCACCCGGATACACATAGCACGCGTTGCCCATTCCACCACCACCACCGCCGTTCATTCCCATGTCGATCTCCTGAGTTTTTATTTGAATACGATGTCGGTCATTGCGCCGAACAGGTACATGCCCCCGCCCGCCGTCTGCGACATCTCGTCATGCAGGTGCATGGGGAAGTGGCCGGTCGTCACGGGAGGATAGGCATCAGGCGGTGCTTCGAATGGATAGATGGCGTCGATCTTGCCGAGCTGATTGCGCAGATACAGCACGTCCTTCTTCCAGACCGAACCGCGTACCGTTCCACGGTCGGTCAGCCATTCCATATGGTTGGCATGGGTATGGACGGCGTGGGAGCACATCCCTGCATTCAACATGCGGATCAAGGTGCGATCTCCCACACTGCCGGCGAGTTGAGTCTCGGGATTGGCCATCGCATCCCGGGTTGGATCATCGAATCCGACGGCCCCGGGAGGCAGGGAAGTCTGGCCATTGATGGTGAAATAGCGCGGGGTGAAACTGGTGGGAACCGTGGTGCCGTGCTGCACCGCGCTGTTGAGGGCCGGATCGATATCGTTGAAAACCCAGAACAGCTGTTTCACGAATGTCGGACTGCCTGAATAAAGCTGGTTGCTGCTCCCTGCCGGCATGATCGCCAGTCCGCCATGAAGGCCGAGGAACACGTTGTAACTGGTCTTGTTGTCGTAGAACAGATAGGAACCCGCCTTGCCGGTCGGGATGGTGTAGGTGATGGTCTTGCTGCCGCCGCCGGCAATGTCGCCGCTGCTGACCAGAGGGGGGTCGCCCGCCTTGAGGCCGCCTATGACGAAGTTGTGCGTGACGGCGAGGCGGTTGATGATGGTGATTTCCAGCGTATCGCCTTCCTGGCAGACGATCGGCGTGGCCGGCACATTGAGATCGGCGGACGAATCGCTGAATCCCTTGATGTAGACCGAGACGCCATCCGGCATGGTATGCGTGCCGGCGGTGATATACAGCGTCTTGCTGATGGTTGCCGCCTCGGAACGTGGCGCCCACGTCAACAAACCCGCCCCCGACACCAGACTGGCAAACCCGGCCGTCCCGGCCTTCAGGAATCCTCTTCTCTCCATTTATCTCCTCCTTCGTTTTTTGGCATGACGCCGATCCAGCATTGCAAAGGCAAATCCCTGTGCCGATTGCCGGTCGTCGGCAGACACGCGGGGCAGCCCCCGATGGGGCGAGAGGGAAGAAGAAGACGTATCGAGTGCCGTGGAAATTGCAGCGTGACGCAGGCCGGTCCTCACTCCTTCTTGGCATTTTTTTTGTTTATTGTTGTTGTTATTACAATCAAGTTAATTTATTGAGCCCGGATTCTTGAATTTTTAAAACCCGATTGGCCATGGTTAATTCCAACCACCAGGGGCCGTCGTTTTAAACCGGTGGCGTGCAACACCCTGGGAACCAAGGCGATCACCCATGGCAGGCCTGGCACCTGTCCATGCCGATAGAATCCATCAAGGTGCCAATGGGAAACGCGACTCGCATTTTCGTGCAGGGACCGCACGAAAATAGCGTGCCTGTCAGTCGATCTTTTTTTCTTTTTTTATCCGCGGATACACACGTATCGTAGCCCGCGTTTTCTTATCGGCAGGCCGGCGCCTGGTCAATGTCGCCAGCGTCACCTTGTCCAGCTTGGACAGATAGGCTGCCGTCGCCGATTGCAACACGTCTTTGAGCGCGCACGCGGGTGAATACAGGCATTGGTTGCCGGATGGGTCGAAGCACTCGGCCATGTTGAAATCGGTTTCGGTATTGCGCACCACCTCCCCGATGTTGATATCGGCCGGTTCGCGATTCAAACGCAAGCCTCCATTGCGGCCGCGCACCGTCTCGACCATGCCAGTCAGTCCGAGCTGGTACACCACCTTCATCAGATGGTTTTTCGAAATCCCGTGTACGTCCGCAATCTCGGAAATCGTCACCAGCCTGTCGCGGTGACTGGCGAGATACATCAGCGTACGCAGCGCATAGTCGGTGTAGACAGTCAGTCTCATGGCAGCAGCATCCTGTAATAGGTCAACCCGCTATCGACCGGCTCATTCGCAGTAAGCACGTATGTATTACATGTGTTTACAACCTGACGGCCGGACACGCGTCCAGTGTTGCATGAATACATCATAACAAATCGATCTGAAGATATTTTTATTTGCATACTTTAATCATGTATGTAATATACATCTTAATAACCCGTTTTCTTGTAGCCCCTTCGCTCAGAAAGGAAATTCGCCATGAATGCCACACGCAAGCTCTGGACCTGGCTGGCCATCATCTGTGTCGCGTCCTTCGCCGCCCTCGGCTGGGTCGGCACGGAAATCTACCTCAAGGCCCCACCCATCCCGCAAAAGGTCGTCAGCGCCAGCGGCGACCTGATCTTCACCGACGACCAGATTCAGCAAGGCCAGCAGGCCTGGCTGTCGGCCGGAGGCCAGCAGATGGGCACCGTCTGGGGCCACGGCAGTTACCTCGCTCCGGACTGGTCGGCCGACTGGCTGCATCGCGAAGCGCTGGCGCTGCGCGAAATATGGGCGCAACGCGATTACGGGATGCCCTTCGCGCAATTGAACGTGGGTCAGCAGGGACAGGTGAACAGCCTGCTGAAAGTTGAAATGCGGCACAACGCATACAGCAGTGCCAACGCCACGCTCACGGTGTCCGACGACCGGGCTGCAGCGATACGCCAAGTGGCATCGCATTACAGCGGTCTGTTCGGCGATGAAAAAACCCTGGACACCCTGCGCAGCCAGTACGCCATGGCGACCGATTCGCTACCCGATCCAGGCGACCGGCAGGCGCTGACCGCCTTCTTTTTCTGGTCGTCCTGGGCCGCCACTACCGACCGCCCTGGCGAAACCGACCTGAGCTATACCAGCAACTGGCCGCACGAGCCGCTGGTCGGCAATACGCCCACCGCGACCATCGGCATCTGGTCGATCGCCAGCGTGATCCTCATGATTGCGGCCATCGCCGGCATGATTTTCTTCCATGGCCGCCACAAGGAAGAAGACGACCCGGTCCCGCCCAAGTCCGACCCGCTGTTCGACCTCAAGCCCACGCCCTCGATGAAAGCCACCAAGAAGTATTTCTTCGTGGTGATCGGCCTCATCCTGGCGCAGGTGGGCATGGGCATCCTGACCGCGCACTACGCGGTGGAAGGCAACAGTTTCTTCGGTATTCCGCTGGGCGAGATTCTGCCCTTCACGGTGAGCCGCACCATTCATACCCAGTTTGCGGTTCTGTGGATCGCCACCGCCTGGCTGGCAACCGGCCTGTATATCGCACCCGCCATCTCCGGGCATGAGCCCCGGTTCCAGAAACTGGGCGTGGACGTGCTCTTCTATGCCCTCCTGTTCATCGTGGTCGGCTCCACCGTCACGGGCTGGCTCGGATCGCTGCAACACCTCGGCACCAGCTTCAGCTTCTGGATCGGCAACCAGGGACTGGAATTCACCAGCATGGGCCGGGTGTGGCAGATCCTGCTGTTCATCGGCCTACTGTTCTGGGCGACCTTGCTCGGTCGCGGCCTCTGGCCCGCCCTGAGGAAACCGTCCGAAAGCCGCGGCCTGATCGCGATGGTGTTCCTGGCCGCGCTGTGCATCGGCGGCTTCTATGCCACCTCGCTGACCTGGGGCCCGCACACCCATTATTCGATGATCGAGTACTGGCGCTGGTGGCTGGTCCACCTGTGGGTCGAGGGCTTCTTCGAGGTCTTCGCCACCGCCGTCATCGCCCTGCTGTTCACGCGCCTTGGCCTGATCCGCGCCGCGACCGCCAACAGCGCGATCGTGCTGGAGACCATCGTGTTCCTGTTCGGCGGCATCCTCGGCACGCTGCACCACTTGTATTTCACCGGCACGCCGACCCACGTGATCGCCATCGGCGCCATGTTCTCGGCGCTGGAAGTGGTCCCGCTCGCCATGATCGGGACGGAGGCCTACCGCAACTACCAGCGTTCGCAATCCGCCCCCTGGGTCCAGTCATACAAATGGGCGATACTCAGCTTCATTGCGGTGGGTTTCTGGAACGTGGTCGGCGCCGGCTTGCTGGGATTTTCCATCAACACGCCCATCGCGCTGTACTACATGCAGGGCATGAACATGACGGCCGCCCACGGCCATGCCGCCCTGTTCGGCGTGTATGGCATGCTGGGGATCGGCCTGCTGCTGTTCTGCCTGCGCGGTCTGAGCGATCGCCACGCCTGGTCGGACGCCCTGCTGAAACCCATGTTCTGGTCGCTGAACATCGGTCTCGCCATGATGGTATTCATGTCGCTGGTACCGGCCGGCCTCTACCAGGCATGGGCCAGCGTCAGCCACGGCGTCTGGTTTGCTCGCTCCCCGGAAGTGGTGCATTCGACGCTGATGGAAGCTTTCGTCTGGCTGCGCGTACCGGGTGACGTCGTGTTCTCGATTGGCGTGCTCTTCCTGACCCTGTTTGCTGTACGGTTGCTGAGGGGCGGCAAACGCGTCCAGCTTGCCTCGCGTATCGCCGGCGTGGCACAGGCGTCCAAACCCTGACCCGGCCGATGCGAAAGCCTGCCAGCGGCAGGCGCGGCCCGACCCGTCCGGGGCACGAAACACCCCGACGGGTCGGGCCGCGCCGGGTGACAGCGTCGGAGCAACAGCCGACGGTTTGTATCTCCTTCTTCACAATCTGCCATCCCAGGCTTGAATCCCCCGCCATCCGCGGCGGATAATGCGGCATTGCGTCGGGCTGCCTGCTTTGGAAACCTACATCCTCATTCTCATTTCCACGGTGTTCGTGAACAACATCGTGATGGCCAAGATTCTCGGCCTGTGCCCCTTCATGGGCGTCTCGAAGAAACTGGAAACAGCGATCGGCATGGGGCTGGCGACGACCTTCGTGCTGACGCTGGCCTCCGGTGCGAGCTACCTCGTCAACCAATACCTGCTCGGCCCCGAGTTGTTCTATCTGCGCACGCTCTCGTTCATCGTGGTGATCGCCGGCATCGTGCAGTTCACCGAGATGTTCATCCACAAGAGCAGCCCGGTGCTGTACCAGGTGCTGGGCATCTACCTGCCGCTGATCACCACCAACTGCGCCGTGCTGGGCATTCCCCTGCTCAACGTGCAGGCACAGCACAATTTCGTCGAATCGCTGTTCTTCGGCGCCGGCGGCGCGATCGGCTTCACCCTGGTGCTGATCCTGTTTGCCGGCATCCGCGAGCGCCTCGAGACCTGCGACGTTCCTTCCCCGTTCAAGGGCACCAGTATCGCGATGATCACCGCGGGGCTGATGTCGCTTGCCTTCATGGGTTTCTCGGGCCTGGTCAAATAATGCTGGCCGCAATCGGGGTGATGGCCATCCTGGCCGTGGCGATCGGCCTGGTACTCGGCTGGTCGGCCATCCGCTTCAAGGTGGAAGGCAACCCGCTGGCGGAAAAGATCGACGCCATCCTGCCGCAAACGCAGTGCGGCCAGTGCGGTTTCCCTGGCTGCCGGCCCTATGCCGAGGCGATCGCCAAGGGCGAAGCCGACATCAACCAGTGCCCGCCGGGCGGCGAAGAGGGCGTCAAGAAGCTCGCCGAACTGCTGGGCGTGGAACCCAAGCCGCTCGACGAAACCCACGGCACGCCCAAGCCGAAGTCGGTCGCCTTCATCGACGAGAACACCTGTATCGGCTGCACGCTGTGCATCCAGGCCTGCCCGGTCGATGCCATTTCCGGCGCGGCCAAGCAGATGCACACCATCATCGCCGCCGAATGCACCGGCTGCGAACTGTGCCTGCCGCCCTGTCCGGTCGACTGCATCTCGATGGTGCCGATCGCCGAAGACCTGCCCCACTGGAAATGGAAGCATCCGGTGGTGATGATGAAGCAGATTGCGGAAACGGAGGACGCATGAGCCGCGAACTGTTCAGGTTCAAGGGCGGCGTGCATCCCCCCGAACACAAGGCGGAATCCACGTCGCGCCCGATTCATGCCGCACCGCTGCCCAAGAAACTGGTCATTCCCTTGCGCCAGCACATCGGCAATCCGGCCAAGCCGGTGGTCGAGGTCGGCGAGCGGGTCCTGAAGGGCCAGATGATCGCAGCCGCCGACGGCTATATCTCGACGGCCGTCCATGCTTCCAGTTCGGGCACGGTCGTGGCCATCGACCTGCAACCGGTCCCGCATATCTCCGGCCTGCCCGATCTGTGCATCACGATCGAAACCGACGGTCGCGACGAATGGGTGGCGCATGCTCCGCTCGACTACCAGGCGATGGAATCCTCCCAACTGCGCATGCAGTTGCGCGATCTGGGACTGGCCGGTCTCGGCGGCGCGGTCTTCCCCAGCGCGGTCAAGCTCGACCCCGGCGCGTCCCACGCCTGCCCGACGCTCATCATCAACGGCGGCGAATGCGAGCCGTGGATCACCTGCGACGACATGCTGATGCGCCACCACGCCGACGAGATCCTGCAGGGCGTGGCGATCATGCGCCATCTGCTGGGCAGCACCGAAATCCTCGTCGGTATCGAGGACAACAAGCCCGAGGCGCTGGATTCAATGCGCTCCGCTGCCGCGAAACTGGATTTCGCGGTGGAGGTGGTGAAGGTGCCGGCGCGCTACCCGGGCGGCGGCGCCAAGCAAATGATCGAGACACTGACCGGCAAGCAGGTCCCGTCCGGCAAACTCTCCACCGACATCGGCATCCAGGTCTTCAACGTCGGCACCAGCTATGCGCTGGCGCGTGCGATACACCATGGCGAACCGCTGATCTCGCGCCTGGTCACCGTCACCGGCCACGTGCTGCGCCCGCAGAACTTCGAGGTCCTGATCGGCACCCCGATGCACACGCTGATCACCCTGGCAGGCGACCGCGACGGCACCACCGGCGTGCTGATGGGCGGGCCGATGATGGGCGTGCCGGTACCGAACCTCGACGTGCCGGTGGTCAAGGCCACCAACTGCATCCTGGTGAAATCAAAGGAACTGTTCCCGCCCCTGCCCAAAGCCCTGCCATGCATCCGCTGCACCCGCTGCGCCGATGCCTGCCCGGCCGAGTTGCAGCCCCAGGAACTGTTCCGCTTCGCCAAGGCGGGCGACTTCGGCCGTGCGCAGGAATACCACCTGTTCGACTGCATCGAATGCGGCTGCTGCAGCTACGTCTGCCCCAGCCATATTCCGCTGGTCGATTTCTATCGTTACGCCAAGGGCGAGATCTGGGCGCGCGAGAAGGACAAGCGTGCTGCCGACCTGGCACGCGAGCGCCACGAATTCCGGCAGTTCCGGCAGGAACGGGAGAAAAAGGAAAAGGCCGAGAAACTCGCCGCCAAGGCACAGGCCAAACGCGCCGAACTCGCAGCCGCCCCTGCTGCCGAAGGCGCCGCGGTCAGCGATGCCGACGCCAAGAAAGCCTTGATCGCCGCTGCGCTGGCGCGCGCGCAGGCGAAAAAATCCGACACCGCGCCAAAAAATGTCGATCAACTGACTCCCGAGCAGCTGCATCAGATCGAGGAGATCGAGGCACGTCGGACTAAAATCCGCGAACTGGCGCGCAAGCCGCTGGAATCCGAAGAGAAGAAACCCTGATGGCCTCTCCATTCATTCTTGACCGCACCAGCGTCACCCAGGTCATGGCCTGGGTGCTGGCGGCCCTGCTGCCCGGCATCGCAACCTACGTCTGGCTGTTCGGGCCGGGCATCCTCGTCACGCTGTCGCTCGCCACCGTCACGGCGCTGGCTGCCGAAGCAGCGATGCTGAAGGCGCGCGGCTATGCAGTCAAACCCTTCCTCGCCGATTTGAGCGCCATCGTCACCGCCTGGCTGCTGGCGCTGTCGCTGCCTTCGCTGGCGCCATGGTGGCTGATCATCACCGGCACCCTGTTCGCCATCGTGGTGGCCAAGCACCTGTATGGCGGGCTGGGCCAGAACATCTTCAACCCGGCCATGGTCGGCTACGCCGTGCTGATCGTGTCCTTCCCGGTGCAGATGACGCATTGGGCCGGACCGAACGAGTTGACGTCGGTGCACCTCACGCTGGCGCAAAGCGCAACGGTCATTTTCGGCGGCGACGTACCCCGGACCACGCTGGACGCCGTCACCATGGCCACGCCGCTGGACGCGCTGCGAACCGGCCTGCTGCAGCAACTGACGGTCGACGAGGTGATGACGCATCCGATTTTCGGCCATTACGGCGGCGTCGGCTTCGAATGGCTGGCGGGAGCATTCCTGCTGGGCGGACTGCTGTTGTGGGCCCTGCGCATCATCAGCTGGCAGGTACCGCTGGCCTTCCTGGCCGGCATCTGGCTCACGGCCGGCTTCCTGAACTTCTACGACGCCGGCCGCTTCGGCCCACCCTGGTTCCACTTGTTCGCGCCGTCGGTCATGCTGGGCGCCTTCTTCATCGCCACCGACCCGGTGTCGGGCGCGACCACGCCGCGCGGCAAGCTGGTCTTCGGCCTGGGCGCCGGGTTTCTCACCATGGCCATCCGTACCTGGGGTGGTTTCCCGGACGGTGTGGCCTTCGCCATTCTGCTGATGAACCTGTGCGTGCCGCTGATCGACCAGTACACCCAACCGCGCATCTATGGCGGTGCCGACAAGGAGCCGCGCACGTGAGCATGACGGTCGCCACGCGCAATGCGTTGCGGACCGGAACGGTCCTGTTTCTGTTCGCGCTCGTCGGGACGGCCATGCTGGCATTCACCCACGACCAGACCGAACCCGTCATCACCCGCAGCCAGCAGGCGGAGAAACTCGCACTCATCAACCAGGTGCTGCCCGCTTCGACCTACGACAACGACCTGCTGGCCAGCCGCCAGGACCTGCCGCCGGACGATCTCCTGGGCACGCGCCAGCCTTCCGCCCTATGGATCGCCCGCCGCGGCAGCCAAGTCACCGCCGTGGTACTGGAAGCCATCGCGCCGGACGGCTATGCTGGCGATATCGCCCTGCTGATCGGCATCGACATCGACGGCAAGGTGACCGGCGTGCGGGTCACGGCTCACCATGAGACGCCCGGCCTCGGCGACTACATCGACCGCGCCAAAAGCGCCTGGATCGACCAGTTTTCAGGTAAGTCGCTGACCGATCCCGAGTCCAAGCGCTGGAAAGTCGCCAAGGACGGCGGCGCGTTTGATGCGCGCGCCGGCGCCACCATCACCCCGCGCGCGGTGGTCAAGGCCGTCAAGAGCGCGCTCGATTATTTTGCGCGGCACCGCGCCGCATTCGTCGCGGCGCCCCCTGCCAAGGAGAAGAAGGCATGATGACGATGAGCGAATTCCGCAGCCTGTTCCACAACGGGCTTATCAAGCAGAACACCGGGCTGGTGCAACTGCTCGGGCTGTGCCCGCTGCTGGCGATCAGCAACAACGTGGTCAATGCACTGTCGCTGGGACTGGCTACGACGATGGTGATGGCGGCATCCAGCGGCGCGGTGTCGAGCGTCCGCCATTTCGTACCGAATGAAATCCGCATCCCGGTGTTCGTCCTCATCATCGCGGCGCTGGTCACGGTGATCGACCTGGCGATGAACGCCTTCGTGCATCCGCTTTATCTGGTGCTGGGGATTTTCATTCCGCTCATCACCACCAACTGCATTGTGCTGGCACGTGCTGACGCGTTTGCCGCCAAGAATCACCCGCTGCACAGCGTGGTCGACGCCATTTCCATGGGCCTGGGCCTCACGCTGGTGCTGATCGTGCTGGGTGCGATTCGCGAGCTCGCCGGCAAGGGTACGCTGCTCTCCGGCATCGACATGGTGTTCGGTCAGGCTGCCAAGGGATGGGTGCTGCATATCCTGCCCCACTATCAGGGTTTTCTGCTGGCGATCCTGCCCCCCGGCGCCTTCATCGCGCTGGGACTGCTGATCGCGGCCAACAACTGGAACAAGGCACGTGCCGTCCAGCGCGTCCGTGCCGCCGTGCCGATGGCGGCATGAAGCCGCCGCTGAAAAGGCGTGTCCCCAAGCCGCGCAACCCGTTTGTTGCGCTGGCCATTGCCCGCAAGGCCGGCGAACATGAAAAAACGGCGCGCGCCAAACGGCAGGCCGAGAAGCGGGCGCTGAAAAAGCGCCTGGACGAACAGTGATCCCGAACCGATGAATCCAGGCAAACGCCACGAAATCTTCAGCCGCCTGCGCGCGGCCAATCCCCATCCCACCACCGAGCTCGAATACAGGACGCCGTTCGAGCTGCTGGTGGCCGTGGTGCTGTCGGCGCAGGCGACCGACAAGGGCGTGAACCTGGCGACGCGCAGGTTGTTTCCGGTGGCCAACACCCCCGAGGCGATCTATGCGCTGGGAGAAGCCGGCCTCACCGAATACATCAAGACCATCGGGCTCTACAAGAGCAAGGCCAAGCACCTCATCGCCGCCTGCCGGATGCTGGTCGAACTGCACGACAGCCAGGTGCCGGCCGAGCGTGCGGCGCTCGAGGCGCTGCCCGGGGTGGGACGCAAGACGGCGAACGTCGTCCTGAACACCGCATTCGGCCAGCCCACGATGGCGGTCGACACCCACATCTTCCGCGTCGCCAACCGCACCGGCCTGGCGCCCGGCAAGACGGTGCTGGAAGTGGAAAAGAAGCTGCTCAAGACGATTCCCGCGGAATTCCGCATCGACGCCCACCACTGGCTGATCCTGCACGGGCGCTATGTCTGCCAGGCCCGCAAGCCGAAATGCGGCGAGTGCATCATCGCGGACCTGTGCGAATTCAAGGGCAAACTGCTCGCCACGGCAGGGTAATGTTCAATCCCAGCCGCGATCAGGTCCGCCAGTTCTTCTTCGATGTATGGGCGAAGTACCGGGCCGGCCAGCCGCTGGCGGGAGCGGAGCAGCCGGCGCTCGATGTCGTGCTGGCGCATCCCGAATACCACGCCCTGCTCGACCAGCCCGATCGTTACCGGGAGCGGGACTACCTGCCGGAATCCGGCGAGATCAACCCTTTTCTACATCTGTCCATGCATCTGGCAATCGCCGAGCAGGTGTCGGTCGACCAGCCGCCCGGCATCCTCGAACGCTACCAACGTCTGCTCAAGCGCTATGGCAACCCCATGGACGCGCAGCATGACGTCATGGACTGCCTGGGGGAAATGATCTGGCAGGTGCAACGCCACCAGACGGCGTTCGATTCGGCGGCCTACCTGCACTGTCTGGATCGCAAGCTCGGCAACGTGTAGCAGGCGCCAGCCGCCGATATCAAATCCGCGAAAGCGGCCTTCATTTTGTCGAAATCCTGTCGTTATCACTGTTGACAGTCTGACACCACCGGGAAAAAGCCCACTGCTTGCACCGGTTCTGACTCGACCGTTTTGATTCGGGGCCGCCCTCCGACGGGCCGGCACTTACGTTTGCTTCGCCACTAATAAATGATGACACAGGCTGAACAACTGAAACTCAGCGGCCAGCTGCCCTCCCCTCGCGGGGTCGCGCTGGCGATACTCGAGTTATCCAGGCGCGAGAATGCGACACTGGGTGAAATTGCACGGGTCGTGCAAACCGATCCCGCCTTGTCCGGGCGCCTGATCAAACTGGCCAATACCGCTTCGCACGTCGCACGACCGGTGGTCTCGATTCAGGAAGCCGTCGTCCGCCAGGGCATGGCAACGGTGCGCCATCTGGCCTTGGGTTTTTCGCTGGTCGACCAGTACCGCGACGGCGCCTGCGAAGCATTCGACTACAAGGGATACTGGTCGCATTCCCTGCTGATGGCGCTGTGCATGCAAGCCCTCGGGACGCGAGTGCATGTGGCCGCTGCGGATGAACTGTTCGTCTGCGGCCTGCTGGCGCAGGTAGGGAAGCTGGCGCTGGCGACAGCCTATCCCGACGAATACAACGCGGTCCTGCTGGCACAGCAGGCCGACCCCGCGCAAGCGCTCATCGCCCTGGAACGGTCCCGCTTGGAAACCGACCATGTCGAAATGGGTACCGTCATGATGGCCGACTGGGGCATGCCCAGAACCTTCACCGAGCCGCTGACCCACTACGAAGAATCGGATCATCCAGGTTTTCCCCATGATTCGCGCGCCAACAGCCTGGTGCTGATGCTGCGCCTGTCCCACCAGCTGGCGGACCTTGGCCAGATCAATGCCAGCGCACGTCCCGATCTGCTGAAGGACTGGATGGCGAAGGCCGTTGCACTCGATATTTCCCCCGACACGGCCGGCAGCTTTGTCGACGAAGTCATACACCACTGGCGGGAATGGAGTGAGCTGCTGAAGATCCCGGCTGTCGCGCTGCCGTCGTTTGCCGAGATCTGCCATGGCCACCACGAAACCGAAGGCCAGGCCCATGACGACGAAACGGCGGATGCCGAAATGCCCTTGCGCATCGTGGTGGCGGACAACGATGCCACCCGCCGGCGCCAGATCATGACCTTGCTGGTCGAGAACAGCGAGCATACGGTCTACCCGGCCGAGAACGGGAACGCCGCGCTGGCCCTGGCGATGGAAGTGCTGCCCCATGTCATCATCGCGCATTACGAGCTGCCCCTGCTCGATGGCCTGGAATTGTGCCAGGCGCTGCGGGCCACCGACGAAGGCCGACGTATGCATATTCTGATGACGTCCGACGAACACGGCGAAGAACAACTGAACCGCGCCTACGAAGCCGATGCCGACGGCTATCTGCCCAGCAACCTCAGTTCCAAGGGCCTGCACACCCGCCTGCGTGCCGCACAGCGCATGATCCATCTGCAAACCGCCTGGGAAAAGGATCGTGCGCAACTGCGCCAGATCGCGGCCGAACTGGCAGTGGCCAACCGTCGGCTGGCCAACGCGGCGCTCACCGACCTGCTGACCGGGCTGCCGAACCGCCGCTCGGCCATGGACCAGCTCGAACAGGCCTGGAGTGCCGCCTCGCGCTCAGGCCAGCCGATCGCCGTGATGGTGGTCGATATCGATCATTTCAAGCATATCAACGACACCTACGGCCATGCCGCCGGGGACCGGGTGTTGCGCGAAGCTGCAGCCATCCTGCGCGCCTCGGCGCGCCGCGAGGACAGTGTCTGCCGCATCGGCGGCGAGGAATTCCTGGTCATTTGTCCCAACACCGATCTCAACGCCGCGATGCAGTCGGCCGAACGCCTGCGCGCAAATCTGAACGCCAAGCGGATCACCATCGGAAATACGGAAAAAACGCTCACCGTCAGCATCGGGGTGGCCACACGCGAATCCGTCACCGGCGACATCGACGCACTGGTCAGCATCGCCGACCAGGCGCTCTATGCCGCCAAGGAAGCGGGACGCAACAAGGTCTGCACCCGGCAGCACAGCGTATTCCATTGACCCTGCCCGTCCGCACCTATGGACAGGCATCTGCATCGAACCGGTCTGCCCGCCCTAGAGCGCGCGTGAGACCTTCCGCACCGTGTCATCCTCGGGGTGTACTTCGACTCGGAAACCCAGCGCTTCCACCAGCTTCAGCATGGGGCGGTTGGTCTTCAGCACCTCGCCTTCCATCATTTTCAGGCCCTTGCTGCGCGCCACGTCCATCAATACATCCATGAGCTTGTGGCCGATCCCCTGTTTCTGCCAGCGGTCATCGACCACCAGGGCGAATTCGCAGGATTCGGCATCCGGATTGATGGCATAGCGCGCCACGCCCAGCTCGACCTCCTTGCCATCGATCTCCGTCAACGCCAGCAGCGCCATTTCGCGCGTGTAGTCGATCTGGGTCAGACGCGCCAGCATGGTGGGGGACAGCTCGCGTACCGCATCCATGAAACGGAAATACTTGGACTCCTCGGACAGACTGCGCACGAATCCCTGGGTCAGTTCGGCATCTTCGGGACGGATCGGACGGATCAGCACGTCGTTTCCGCTGGGCAATTGCCAGCGCGTCACCAGATGTGCCGGATACGGATGGATCGCCATGTGGCCGTAGCGGTCAGCGGTCGGCACGCGCGGCGCGATGACGATGCGCGCATCCAGCGCCAGCGCACCGTGCTCGTCCACCAGCAAGGGATTGATGTCCATTTCCGCCAGCCAGGGGAGCTCACAGACCATTTCGGACAGGCGCAGCAGCACGTTCTCCAGCGTATCCATGTCGATCGGGGGACGGTTGCGGAACGGGCCCAGCAGCATCGCGACGCGGGTGCGTTGAATCAGATCGCGCGCCAGGTAGCGGTTGAGCGGTGGCAAGGTCACGGCGCGGTCCTGGAAGGCCTCGACATCGACCCCGCCGGCACCGAACACGATCACCGGACCCAGCACCGGGTCCGAGGTCATGCCCAGCAGGACTTCGCGCGCATGCGGACGGGCCACCATGGGTTCGATAACGATGCCTTCCAGCGTGGCGTCGGGCCGCAATCGCTGCACATCGGCCAGCATCTCGCCAAAGGCGGCGCGCACCGCCTGGCCGCTGGACAGGCCCAGCCGTACGCCGTTGACATCGGATTTATGGGTGATGTCTGGCGAGTTGATCTTCATCGCCACCGGAAAGCCCAGCTGTTGCGCCAGCAGCATCGCTTCCATGGGATCGCGCGCAATCAGGGTCTGCGCGATCGGGATGTGGAACGCCGACAACAACGCTTTCGATTCCACTTCGTTCAGCAGATGGCGGCCATGCGCCAGTGCGCTTTCGATGATCAGGCGCGCGCCCTCCACATCCGGCTCGGCCTGATGCGACAGCGGCCCCGGCGTCTGCATCAACAGCCGCTGGTTCTCGTAGAAAGCCGAGAGGAAGGAGAACACCTCGACCGCAGGCTCCGGCGTGGTGAAATAGGGAATCCCCGCCTGCTTGAACAGCCGCCGGCCTTCGATCACCTGCGCCTCACCCATCCAGCAGGTCAGCACCGGCTTGCTCGAGGTCTTCGCCACGTCCACCACCGCCTGGGCCGCCTCGGTCGGCCGCGTCATCGCCTGCGGCGTCAGCATCGCCAGCACGCCATCGACGTTGTCGTCGCGCAGGCAGGCGTCCACCGCGGCGCGATAGCGTGCTGCGGTGGCATCGCCGATGATGTCGAGCGGGTTGGCCTGCGACCAGTTGGACGGCAACACCGCATCGAGCGCCGTGATCGTCGCCGGCGACAGCTCGGCCATGCGCACGCCCATGTCCACCGCAAGATCGGTCGCCATGACGCCAGGCCCGCCGCCGTTGGTGACGATGGCAAGCCGGTTGCCAGTGGGCTGAATATGCGTGGACAACGCCCGCGCGGAGGCGAACAGCTGCAGGATGGTATTGACCCGCACCACGCCGGCACGCCGCACCAGGGCATCGAACACCGCGTCCGATCCCACCAAGGCGCCGGTATGCGACATCACCGCCTTGGCGCCCGTCGCATGGCGCCCCACCTTGACCATGACGATGGGCTTGAAGCGGGCGGTTGCGCGCAGCGCGCTCATGAAGCGGCGCGCATCGCGGATGCCCTCGATATATAGCAGGATGCCCTTGGTCTGCGTATCGACGGCGAGGTAGTCGAGAATCTCGCCGAAATCCAGATCGGCCGACGCGCCAGTGGAGATCACGCTGGAAAATCCGATGCCGTTGGTCTCCGCCCAGTCCAGCATGGCCGTGCACAGCGCGCCGGACTGCGACACCAGCGCAAGGTCGCCGGCCTGGGTGACGCCCTGGCTGAAGGTGGCATTCAGGCCGATGGACGGCCGCTGGATCCCCAGACAGTTGGGGCCGATAAAGCGGATACCGTATTGCCGGGCAATCGCCACCAGGGCGTCCTCCAGCGCCATCCCCTGCGCGCCCACTTCGCGGAATCCGGCGGACAGGACGATGGCATGGCGGATCCCATGCTGCCCGCAGGCCTGCATGATCGACACCACCGTCGAAGCGGGTGTGGCGATCAGGGCCAGCTCCGGCACCGCCGGCAATTCGCCGGCCGACGCGAAGCAGCGTTCGCCGAACACCGTTGCATACTTCGGGTTGACCGGATAGACCTCGCCCTTGTAGCCGGCTTGGCGCAGGTTGCGGAACAGGGTGCCGGCAACCGAATCCTCGCGTTCGCTCGCGCCAAAGACCGCGACCGAACGGGCGTTGAACAGGGGGTGCAGATAGTGTCGAGGCATGGTTGGGGCAGACTGGATTGCTGCGGCCTGTCGAGCGGATCGGGAATCAGCCTATGCTAGGCCATCCCCTGCTGCCGCGCCATCATGCCGGGCGTATAGTTGATTTATTTCTTCCCTTGCCTGCGCCATGCACACCGCCTACATCACCCATCCGTCATGCCTACAGCACAACATGGGCGACTGGCATCCGGAGAGTCCCGCACGCCTGCGCGCCATCGACGACCGGCTGCACGCCGCCCACCTGTTCGACTTCCTGGCCCATCACGAAGCCCCGTGCGTGCACCGCAGCCAGCTGCTGCGGGTGCATGACGCCACCTACCTCGATGCCGTCGAAGCCGCCGCGCCCCGCGAAGGCGTGCACATGCTCGACCCCGACACCGGCATGAACCCGCACAGCCTGGAGGCCGCGCGCCATGCGGCAGGCGGCGCCGTGATGGCAGTCGACCGGGTGATCCAGGGCGCGGAAGCCAACGCCTTCGTCGCCACCCGTCCGCCCGGCCACCACGCCACCCGCAACCAGGCCATGGGATTCTGCATCTTCAACAACGTCGCCGTGGCCGCCGCGCACGCGCTCGAACAGCACGGTCTGGAACGTGTCGCCATCGTCGATTTCGACGTCCATCACGGCAATGGCACCGAGGACATCTTCCACGACGATCCGCGCGTGATGCTCTGCTCCACCTTCCAGCATCCCTACTACCCCTTCCGCGGCGCCGATACCGTCAGCGACCACATCGTCAACGTGCCGCTGCCCGCAGGCACCACCGGAACGGCCTACCGCGAAGCCTTCACTGCCCGAATCCTGCCGCGACTGGAAGCCTTCCGCCCGCAGATGCTGTTTTGCTCCGCTGGCTTCGACGGCCATCGCGAGGACGACATGGCACAGTTCGGCCTGGTGGAAGCGGATTACGTCTGGATCACCGAGCAGGTCATGGGCGTGGCCGCGCGCCATGCCGAGCGGCGCATCGTGTCCGTGCTCGAAGGCGGCTATGACCTCAGTGCCCTGGGACGCAGCGTGGCTGCGCACATCAAGACGCTAGCAGCGTTATGAGCCGCGCTTCGCAGCTCGGGCGTATTGTGGATCAGCCAAGTCCTGGCCGTACAGTGATTCTGGAATCGTGACAGCGAAACAGCGCAGTAGCGAATCCATGGGACTGCCGTAACCGGACCTCCTCGGCCATGACTGTCGTTCAAACCATCCTGTCAGATGTCGGCCCGTACTCCAAGCGCCATCCAGCTTCCCCATGCGATCAGGGCCAGACCCGTGGCATGGCTGACCCATCGCCCCCGCGGCAGGTTTTTTTCCAGCAGCACGAAAGCGGCGAGTAGTGCGATCCACAGCAGATTCATGACCCCCACGACAAACAGGACCAGCATCAGCAGCCCGCAGCAGCCAGTGCAATAGAGGCCATGTCGCCATCCCATGACCAGAGCGCCCCCAGCGCCGTCTCGCCACTCGTTCAGAAGGTACCCGAGAGGTGAGCGGCAATGGTTGAGGCAGGCATGTTTCGCCGGCGTCCACTGGTAGATGCCGGCGGCAATCAGCACCACTCCGCCCAGCAGGGGGCTGGTACCGATCATTGCAGGCGAGATCAGCATGGCACTGTGCAATCCCCATTGAATCAGCGTGGCTGCCACGCTGAAACCCGTCCACGCGAGGAGATAGCCGAGCAGAAACAGGCCGCTTGCCACTCCTGTTGAGCCCCGGGAATGGCGTTCATGCTGGATGCGCGTAAACAACAGAAGCACCGGACTGGCAGATGGCGCCATCATGCCGATCATCATGACGACCCACATCGTGAACACCAATACGAGGTCAAGCACTCCCCATTCCCGAGCACCGGGCATTGCCATGTCCACCACGTCCATGTGGCTCATGGCCCAGGATTGATAGGCGAGATAACCCCACGCCAGCGCCGTGATCCCCACAACGCTGGCGGCTGCTACGACACTTGCGGCGCGGGCGCCGTATCGTCCATCAGGACTGGTAACTGAAGGGGGAATAAAACCCATTTTTCTTGGAAATCTCCACATCGAAGCCATGATCGTGAAAGCTCAGACGCTTCGATCGACACACCACCGTGGGGTAACCCGGCACCGGTGTAAACGGAATACGCGTGAGCGTGACATCGTCTCCGCCCTGGCCGGGTATCGTCTCGATTTCCATTTGTGCCACTTGCGGAATGGTCAGGCTGCGTTGCTTGCCTTCGAGGCGGTAATCGATAGCGGCGCTCCTGACCCCGAGGACTTCGCCGATCAACGGCGTCAGTGCTGAAAGATGGCCGCCGGCCGCTCCGGAGAATATCTTGGTGAGAGCGTCCATCTGCTGCGCATCGGCCCGTTCATCGACATACAGGGCGACCTTCCATTTGGTTTGCAGCATGTGTCCAGGCGCGTAGGCAAACAGTGCGGTATTGAGCCCGTCGAGTGTGGTGCCCGAGAACGTACCTCGATCGATGTGCCAGCCGATCAGCGCCTTGCAATCGCCATCGGTCGGCGGACTCGTGAACACGCACGGACAGGCGGCCTCACAATTGCATGCTTCAAAGTACGTGCCTGCCACTTTCCATTGTGCGTCCATGATGTCACTCCTTGGCTGTTTTCGGGTAATCCGCTTTTCGAATGATGCAACCCGTTCTTTCTACAAGGCCTGCGGAACGTGACCTGTCGTATGTTGAGAGATGAACCGCCCTGGTCGCCGGCCGTATTCAGGTAGCGACTCCACTGTTTGCACGGGTAAACGAGGTATAGCACATGGGCAGCCGCTTTTCGGGAACCCTGATTTCCCGGCGCAAGCGCCTGGTCTTTATGTATTTCATTCGAATACCAGCCGGCGGGCAGTTTCGGGCGCTCGCGAATCGGTTCGAGCCATCGACGAATTCCGGATTTCCAGTAAAAAGGGCTCTGCCAGTGGCAGAGCCCTTTTCCTTTCCGTATGGCTGGAATCAATATTTCAGGGTCAGCCCCTTCTGCTCGGAAAAGTACGTGGCCAGATCCTGCATGTCAGTGTCGGACAGGGCTTGCGCCTGACCGCCCATGATGGGGTTCTTGCGCACGCCGATCTTGTATTCGTGCAGGGCCTGGAGGAGATAATCGCGGTGCTGGCCGGCCAGCCTGGGGAAACTCGTCACGGTGCTGTTGCCGTCCGGGCCGTGGCAGGCTGCGCAGGTGGTGGATTTGGCCTTGCCGGCCTCGTAGTCACCGGCGGCATGCGCCGGGAACGAGGCGGCCAGTGCGGCCGTTGCGAGGATGAGCAGCGTTGTTTTCATGTGTCTCTCCTCAGTTGGCCGGACCGGTGTACGACGATTCGTAATAGGCCGCGAGATCTTCCATGTCCTGCTCGGACAGGCTGCTGGCGATGCTCTTCATGCCAGGATGGTTGCGTTCGCCATCCTTGTAGGCTTTGAGCGCCGCCACGATGTATTCCGCGTGCTGCCCGCCGAGCATGGGGACGCTGTATACATAAGGATAAGCAGTACGCCACCCGGGAATGCCATGACAACCGGCACACATTGAGGTCTTGAGTTGCCCGGCCTTGGGGTCGCCCGCTGCCTGAACCGGCACGGCCAACACCAGCAGCACGGACGCGAACAGCGTCTTCGTGATGAGTTTCATCTTCCTCGCTCTCTCTGGTTGAGTTGTCGTTGTGGTCCCCGTCTGACGCAGGGCTTGCGCTCGATTATAAAACCGTACAGGTGGCCTGATGACCGATTGGGTTCTAAAAAATCCTTTTATGACAAGCAGTTATAACGTTATTCTCTAATATGCTTCTAAACTGTATGTTCAATCTGGACAAAATCCACGTGGAAATTCGTCTGTAGTTTCCGCGGCAGCCGGCATGGTGCACCCCGTCTAGAAGCGGTTGGGCTCCCCTTTGGGATGCGTTCGCCGCCACTCCCACGGCGGCACAGGCGCCGCACCCTGCCAGAGTCCGCGTTGGTCCAGGCGCGCCTGGCGCTGCGCCACCGCCAGTTTCGCAGTGTGTCGGGAACGCGCGGCGGCCCAGGCGAAACCCGATTGCACCAGTTCCGTTCCGACCTCGTGTCCCGCCACCTGAATGTGAGCGATCGTGCGGCCATAGACATCGGTCGCGACCGAGGTCACCGCCACCCGCCGATTCAGCACGCGCGCCGCCAGTGCGCGCGTGGCTGCATCGCCGTAGGGTTGATCCGTTTCGGGCGCATCGATGCCGGCCAGGCGGACTTTCAGGAAGGTGCGCCCGGACGTATGGGCGTGATCGGGTTTGAACAGGACGGTATCGCCGTCGACGACCACGATGATGACACCGTGCATCGTCTCGGCTTGCGCAGATGGGGCACTCACCCAGGCCAGACACAGCAGGAACAACGCCAACCCGCGTCTCACCCGGCGAGCATCTCCGCGGCATGCTGCCGGGTGGTGGCGGTGATCTTGAGTCCGCCCAGCATGCGCGCGATCTCCTCCACCCGTGCATCCGCATCGAGGACGGCGATATTGGACGAGACAAAACGGCCGTTTGCCTGCTTGGCCACTCGCAGATGCTGCGTGCCACGCGCCGCCACCTGCGGCAAGTGGGTGATGACCAGCACCTGGCGGGTCTCGCCCAGCTTCGCCAGCCGTCGGCCCACGGCTTCGGCCACGCTGCCGCCGATGCCGACGTCGACCTCGTCGAAGATCAGCGTCGGCACGCCTGCCACGCCCGACAACGCGGTCTGGATCGCCAGACTGACGCGCGACAATTCGCCGCCCGAGGCCACCTTGCCGAGTGGCCCCGACGGCAGGCCGGGATGGCTGGCGACGAGAAAACTCACGTCCTCCAGCCCGTGTGCACGCGGTTCGCTCACAGCTTGCAGCTCGATGTCGAGATGTCCACCGGCGAGCGCGAGTTCGTGCATCGCCGCCGTGACCTGCTTGGACAATGCAGTGGCCGCCTTGCGGCGCTGCGCACCGAGGCGTTTCGCTTCGCTTTCATAATGCGCCCGGACGGCATTCTCGGCGGCCTGCAACGCATCGAGGTCGTCGCTGGCAGCCAGTTCGTCCAGTCGGGCCTGAAACCGATCGAGCAGACCAGCCAGTGCCTCCGGCTGCACGCGATGCTTGCGCGCCAGGCGATGCATGTCGCCGAGCACACGATCGAGTTCGGCGAGCCGATCGGGATCGAGATTCAGGTGATCGGCATAGCGGCGCAGCGCATGCACGGCCTCGGCCAGGTTGGCGCTGGCCGAATTCAGCAGCGTGGCGACCTCGCCCAGACTGCCGTCCACCGCCTGCATCGCTTCGAGCTGCGCGCACATCTCACCGAGACGGCTCGACAGCGCCGCGTCGCCCTCGTCGAGTCCCTGGATCAGCGCATGGCCGCCTTCGATCAGCGTGGTGACGTGGGCAAGCCGCGCATGCTCGGCCTGGATCTCGTCCCAACGCGCCAGATCGTCGCCCAGCGCACGCAGTTCCTCTACTGCCAGCGTCAGGCCTTCGCGCTCGATCTGCCGCGCCTGGCTGTGGGTTTCGGCATCCTGGCGCCGCTGGCGTGCGGCCTGCCAGGCGTGCCAGGCCGCGTTCACCGCGGCTGCCAGCAACTGCGCACCGGCATAGGCGTCGAGCACCTCGCGCTGGGCCTGTGGGCGCAGCAGGGCATGGTGTGCATGCTGACCGTGGATGTCGAGTAAATATTCGGCCGCGTCCTTCAACTGCGACAGCGGCGCCGCGCTGCCGTTGATGAACGCGCGCGAACGCCCGCCGGCCTCGATGACGCGGCGCAGGATCAGCGTGCCATCATCCGATGTGAAGCCGGCTTCGTCGAGCCAGGCTGCCAGTGCGGGCAGGCCGTCAATCGCGAATTCGGCGGAAATTTCGGCACGCGGCGCACCGCTGCGCACCACACCGCCTTCGGCGCGGTCGCCCAGCGCCAGCGCCAGCGCGTCGACGAGGATGGACTTGCCGGCGCCGGTCTCGCCGGTGAGCACGGTCAGCCCCGGCGCGAAGTCGAGCTCGACCGATTCGACCAGCAGGTAATTGCGGATGGACAGATGCGACAGCATAGAAATGTGCGGTCAGGACTTGTGAAGAAACCGTCGCGAGCGCAGCCAGGTCGGGGGCGGCCGGCGCACAGCAACCGGAATGTACTCAAAGTACATGAGGATTGCGAGCACCGCCCAACCCCGAGATGGCAAGCGCAGTAGGTTTATTCACAAGTCTAGAGTTTCTTGCCCCAGTGCAGCTTCTGCCGCAGGGTGTCGTAGTAGCTGTAGGAATGCGGATGCAGCAGGGTGACCGGGCGGCTGGCGCGGGTGATCCACACATGATCGCCGCTTCTGAGGTCGAAATGATGCTGGCCGTCGAAGTGGACGCGCGCGTCGTCGGCATAGGTGAGCGTCAGTTCGATGCGCGAATGGCTGCTGACCACGATCGGACGCGCCGACAGGGTATGCGGGCAGATCGGTACCAACGCCACGGCTTCGAGCGTCGGATGCACAATGGGACCGCCGGCCGATGGTGCCGGTCGGGCTGGTGACCACCAGGCCGTCGGCCCGCTGGCTGTAGACGAACTCGCTGTTGATGGCGATTTCCAGATCGATCAGGCGACCCGAGCCGCCTTTGCCCACCACGACGTCGTTGAACGCCGTGGCCTCGAACACAAGTTCACCTCCCCGGCGAACCTGCCCGTTGAGCAGGATGCGTTCTTCCGCCACGTACTGGCCGCTGAGAATCTCGGCGATGGCATCGAACATGTGGTCGACCGTGATGTCGGTGAGAAAGCCCAGCCGCCCCTGGTTGACGCCGATCAGCGGCGCGCCGTTCGGCGCCAGTTCGCGCGCAATCGACAGCATGGTGCCGTCGCCGCCCAGCACCACCACGACGTCGCTTTCGGTCGCCAGGTCGTGCAGATTGCGCGTGGGGAAATCCGCGATCCCGAAATGTTCGGCCGTCTGGCAGGCCAGCAGGGCCTTGTGCCCACGCGCCTGAAGGAATTCCGCCAGCGCTCGAACCGAGGCCTCCATGCCCTGATTGTCGTATTTGCCGACCAGGCCGACAGTGTGGAAAGGGATTTGCATGAGGGGCGATTATATAGGGGGATGGTGAGCGGCAAGCAGTAAGCCGTGAGCGGAGGATCAAAAGCGCCCCTCCCCGCGCCACTCACCACTCACCCCTATATAATCAACCCATGCTCAACGACCGCGCCCGCATCCTGCTGAAAACCCTGGTGGAACGCTATATCAGCGAAGGGGAACCCGTCGGCTCGCGCACCCTGTCGAAACATGCCGGGCTGGACCTGTCGCCCGCCAGCATCCGCAACATCATGGCCGACCTCGAAGAGATGGGCTTCGTCACCAGCCCGCACACCTCGGCCGGACGCATCCCGACGCCGCGCGGCTACCGCTTCTTCGTCGACACCCTGCTGACCGTGCGCCCCCTGGCGCAAGTCGAGGTCAACCAGCTCGAGCACAGCCTGACGGCGTCCGACCCGCAGCGGCTGATGACCGCGGCATCTACCCTGCTGTCCGATCTCAGCCGGTTTGCCGGGCTGGTGATGACGCCGCGCCGCAGCCCGGCCTTCCGTCAGATCGAATTTCTCAGCCTGTCGGACAAGCGCATCCTGCTCATCATCGTCACCATGGAAGGCGAGGTCGAAAACCGCGTCATCGTCACCGAGCAACCCTATAGCGCCGCCGCGCTGACCGAGGCGGCCAACTACTTCAACCAGAATTTCGCCGGCCACAGCTTCGAACAAGTGCGCAATAAGCTGCGCGACGAGCTCGGCCGCATGCGCGACGACATCACCCGCCTGATGGCGGCGGCCGTGGATGCCGGCAGCCAGGCACTCGACGCCAGCCAGGACAACGTGGTGGTGTCCGGCAGCCGCAAGCTGCTCGACGTGCAGGATCTTTCCAGCAACATGGGGAGCCTGCGCCGCCTGTTCGACGCCTTCGAGAAGAAAACCGGCTTGCTGCAACTGCTCGACCAGTCGCGCACCGCCGCCGGCGTGCAGATTTTCATCGGCGGCGAATCCGAGATGCTGCCGCTCGACGAATGCAGCCTGGTCACGGCGCCCTATTCGGTCGACGGCCAGGTGGTCGGCACGCTCGGCGTCGTCGGCCCCACCCGCATGGCCTACGAGCGCGTGGTGCCGATCGTCGACGTCACTGCCAAACTCCTGTCCAGCGCGCTGTCGCATCATTGATGAATTACCTGAAAGAGCCTGAGCACACCCACGGCCAGCAAACCCGCACCGGCATCCTACTGGTCAACCTCGGCACCCCCGGGGCGCCGACGCCCCAGGCGCTGCGCCCCTACCTCAAGGAATTCCTGTCCGATCCGCGCGTGGTGGAAATCCCGCGCGCCGTGTGGTGGCTGATCCTCAACGGCATCATCCTCAACACCCGGCCGAAAAAATCGGCCGCGAAATACGCCGCGATCTGGACCCCCGACGGCTCGCCGCTGAAGGTCCACACCGAGAAGCAGGCCAAGCTGCTGAAAGGCTGGCTGGGCGAGCGCATCGCCACCCCCTTCACGGTCGACTACGCGATGCGCTACGGCAATCCGTCAATTCCCGACACCCTGGCGAAGATGAAGGCCGCCGGCTGCGACCGCATCCTGATCCTGCCGGCCTATCCGCAATACGCCGCCTCCAGCACCGCCACCGCCTTCGACGCCGCGTTCGCCTGGCTGCAGAAGACGCGTACCCAGCCGGCCCTGCGCACGCTCAAGCACTATCACGACCACCCCGGCTACATCCACGCCCTTGCGACCAACATCCGCGACTACTGGCAGATGCATGGCCGTCCCGACCTGCTGCTGATGAGCTTCCACGGCGTGCCGCGCTACACCCTGGACAAGGGCGATCCCTACCACTGCGAATGCCAGAAGACCGGCCGCCTGCTGGCCGAAGCGCTCGGGCTCGAACCGAAGCAATATCGCCTCACCTTCCAGTCGCGCTTCGGCCGCGCCGAATGGATCCAGCCCTACACCGACAGGACGCTGGACGAGCTCGGCCGCGCCGGCACCGGCCGCGTCGACGTGGTCGCACCGGGCTTCACCGCCGACTGCCTGGAAACGCTGGAAGAACTGGCAATGGAAGGCCGCGCCACCTTCCTCGCGGCCGGTGGCAAGGAATTCCACTACATCCCCGCGCTCAACGAGCACCCGCAATGGATCGATGCGCTCGGGCGCATCGCGCTGGAAAACCTTGGGGGCTGGGTCGGCGACGGCTTCGACCGCGATACCGACGAGCAAGCCCGCCTCACCAGCAAGAACCGCGCACTGGCCATGGGCGCACGCACTTGAAGTCCTGTCCTGCCGCATAACGGGAAACGGAGCCGAGGCTCCGTTTTTCATTTCGGCCCGCCCACCTGCTTTTCCCTGCCCACGTTGCCCTAAATCCAGTGACTCAGGTTGTCGCCGGGCGATTTGATGACTACGTTTAGATCATCGAGACAGATACTTCTAATGCAGGAGAATGGGCATGACTGAAACCCCCAAAATGAATCATCTGATCCAGCAGCATATCCTCGAACACGAAATGCGCCTGAAACATGTGGATACCTTGCTCGAACGTGCCCAAAGCGGCATTGCCAAATCAGGCAGCAGCGATGCCGCGGAACAACTGGCAAGCGCAAAGGCGGAACGCGACAAACTGGCAGGGCGCATCGATGAATACAAGGTGAAGCCCCCCGATCAATGGTCGGAGGCCGAATTCGAAAAGACCGGCCCAATGGTGGTATGGGACACGATCGCACAGCAACTCGAAAGGCTGGTCGAGCGCATGGAGCGCTAGATCACGACGCATGCCGGACCGGATTGCAGGCATGCTGGATGAAATGTCGGCGCACGTGGAAGGCCAGGAAAAACGGGGCCGTGGCCCCGTTCAATCGTAGATGCCGGACGGAATCCGGTGTCCTACACCTTCTTCACGAATTCCGACTTCAAGCCCATCTGGCCGATGCCATCGATCCTGCAGTCGATGTCGTGATCGCCCTCGACCAGGCGGATGTTCTTCACCTTGGTCCCCACCTTGACGACCAGCGACGAGCCCTTGACCTTCAGGTCCTTGATCACCGTCACCGTGTCGCCATCCGCCAGCACATTGCCGTTGGAATCGCGGATGACGCGCACCTCATCCGTGGCAGCAGCTGCATCCTTCGACCATTCGTGCGCGCATTCCGGACAGACGTACATCGCACCATCTTCATAGGTGAATTCGGAACCACACTGGGGACACTTGGGCAAACCGCTCATGCCATGCCTCGCTGCGCGGTTGCGTTGCTATTTTTTACATCCATTCTGTTTTCCTTTAACAACTCAAAATCAAACCCGAACAACCCGGTTTCAACCGGTTTTATCCGCATCCAGTGCATCATTCCAGATGTCGTACGGACCTTTGGGCCGGGGAACCAGCGTCAGCAGCAGGGACAGGTCGGAATAAACGTCCGCCGGAAACCCCTGGCGGCTGCCCCGGCTGTCCACCAGCAAGGCTTGCAGCTGATCGAAACAGGTGGGCGATCCCCAGAACGCCACAATCTCGTGGACCAGGCGCGGAAAGTGTTCTTCGAGCGGGCTCAGATCGGACATGCTTTTTCTCCCTTTCCGTTGACGCAAACAATCATCGGGTGAGGCTGGGCGATGGCAGTCAGGAAAGCACGCCGCTTCCGCTCAGCCCCGCTCGTACACCACGAAATCAAATCGCAGGGCGTCGCCCTTCTCAGCTGTGTGCGACTCGCGCGCGACTTCCCTGAACGCGCTGCGGTCGTAGTCGGGGAACCACGCGTCGCCCTCGGCCTCGATGTCCACTTCGGTCAGATACAGCCGGTCGGCCAGCGGGATGGCCTGGGCATAGAGCTCGGCACCGCCAATGAAGAAGATCTCGTCGACACCCTTGCAAAGAGCAATGGCTGCGGGAATGGAATCGGCAACGAGGCAGCCATCCTTGCGATAGTCGGGATTGCGGGTGATGACGATGTTGGTCCGCCCGGGCAGCGGACGGCCGAGCGACTCGAAGGTCTTGCGCCCCATCAGGATGGGGTGGTCGAGGGTCAGCGCCTTGAAGTGGGCGAGGTCTTCCGGCAGCCGCCAGGGCAGGCGGTTCTCGATGCCGATGACGCGGTTGCGGGCGAGCGCGGCGATGACGCTGATGCGGGGTTCGTGTTGATTCATGTTTTCTCGATATTCATGCGGAGCGCTTTGCCCAGACAAGCCCGCCTGATCAAAAGGACTGCGCCAAGCAGCCCTTCGACAGGCTCAGGGCGAACGGTGGTAAAGATTGTGCCAATTCTCCCACCGGCGGCTCCCTCACGCCTCACCGCTTCACACCGCCACCGGCGCCTTGATCGCCGGATGCGGGTCGTAACCGCTGAGGGTGAAGTCCTCGAAGCGGAACGCGAAAATGTCCTTCACCTCCGGATTCAGCGTCATCGTCGGCAGCGGGCGCGGATCGCGGGAGAGCTGCTCGCGCGCCTGGTCGAGGTGATTGAGATAGAGGTGCGCGTCGCCGAGCGTGTGGACGAAGTCGCCGGGTTTCAGTCCCGTCACCTGCGCCATCATCAGGGTCAGCAGCGCATAGCTGGCGATGTTGAACGGCACGCCGAGGAAGATGTCGGCGCTGCGCTGATACAGCTGGCACGAGAGCTTGCCGTCGGCGACGTAGAACTGGAAGAAGGCGTGGCACGGCGCCAGCGCCATCCTGTCGAGGTCGGCGACGTTCCAGGCCGAGACGATGATGCGGCGCGAATCGGGGTTGCTCTTGAGCGTCTTCACCACTTCGCTGATCTGATCGATCGTGCCGCCGTCCGGCTTCGGCCACGAACGCCACTGATGGCCGTAGACCGGACCGAGGTTGCCGTGTTCGTCGGCCCATTCGTCCCAGATCGAGACGCCGTTTTCCTTGAGGTACTTGATGTTGGTGTCGCCCTGCAGGAACCACAGCAATTCGTGGATGATGGAACGCAGGTGACACTTCTTGGTGGTGACGAGCGGGAAGCCTGCGGCGAGGTCGTAGCGCATCTGCCAGCCGAACACCGAGAGGGTGCCGGTGCCGGTGCGGTCGTCTTTTTTCGTGCCGTGCTCGAGCACGTGGCGCATCAGGTCGAGATAGGGTTTCATCGTGAAGTGAATTTAAGGTTGTGCGGGTGCGGCCTGGATTTGCCCATTATCGTTGAATACGGTGTTGCCCTGAACGCCATCGTAAAAGCCGGTCAGCCGGGTGGCGGGCGACTGGCCATAGATGTCCCAGAAGGCGATCTCGAAATCGGTATTGGCCTGTACCGCAAGGGCCAGCTGGCGAAAACGCGTCTCGTCCTGCACCTTCAGCCAGCCGACCAACAGCATGGACTCGCGATAGAACTCGAAAATATTGAGGCCGAACGCGCCTGCCCGATGGCGCAGGTCGGGGGTATCGCGCGCGATAAGATCGACCCGTCGGCCGGCGCGGATCGCGGCGTACGCCTGTGCGTCGGTGGCATATTCGGCGCCGCCGCCATCCGCCGTCAGCGAAGCCCAACCCTCGTGGAACCACACCGGCAGGGTACTGTTGTAGTGGCCGATGCGCTGGCCCAGGTGAAGGTGTGCCAGTTCGTGCGTCAGCAGCCCGGGCAGGCGGGCGCTTTCGCGGCCATTCAAATTCGGCGACAGGATCAGGCGGTTGTCCGGGATGACCGCGGCGGACAGCCGCGGGGTATACACATAGCGGTTGAAGCAATCCTCGCTGCCGCAGACATACACGCGCGGCGGATGGAGAAACGGCAGGTAATGCGCCGCTTCGACTTTGGCAATGGCGGCCGGCAGCGCCGCCGACACGCGTTCGCCGTAGGCCTCGTAGCCCGGCTCGACCCAGACGCGAGCATCGTCCGCCAACGGGTAGAAGCCGTCGATCGACTGCAGGGCGCGTGGATTGCTCGCGGTGAGCGCACAGCCCTGCATGGTCGCCAGCAGCATGGCGACCAGGAGCCATTTCATGCGTCGAGAACCTGCCAACGGCCGTCGATCAACCCCTCCAGCGGCGGGTACTGTTTCTTGTAGGCCATCTTGCGGCTCTGGTCGATCCAGTAGCCCAGATAGAGGTAAGGCAGTTCCAGTCGTTTGGCCAGTTCGATCTGCCACAGCACGCCGTAGACGCCGAGGCTTTGCTGCTCGCGCGCGGGATCGAAGAAAGTGTAGACGGCGGAAATGCCATCGTCGATCTGGTCGATCACCGAGATCATCACCAGTTCATCGCCGTCGCGGAATTCGACCATCACGGTATCGACATTGGATGACAGCAGGAACTGCGTGTACTGGTCGGGGCCGTCGCGATCCATGCCGCCACCGGCATGGCGGCTGCCGAGATAGGTGCGATAGAGCGCGTAGTGTTCTTCCTTGAAGTCGAGCGGCAGGAAACGCGCGGCCAGGTGCCGGTTGCGCTTGAGGCAGCGGCGCTGGGTGCGGTTGGGCACGAAGCCGGCCACGTCGACGCGCACCGGCACGCAAGCATGGCACTGCTCGCAGTGCGGACGGTAGGTGAACTGGCCGCTACGACGAAAGCCGGCGCGGATCAAGGCACTGTAGGCCTGGTGATCGATCAGGTGGGTGGGCGTAGCCACCTGCGAACGCGCACGCCGATCCGGCAGGTAGCTGCAGTCGTATTGCGCGGTCAGGTAAAACTGGATGCGCTGGAAAGGCGGTTCAGTCGGGTGCATCTAACCTAGATACCATGGTTGGGCGCACCCGATGGTGTGTCTGGGCGGGTGACTGCCACGAAGCAAGGAGGCGGCAGGCCAGTGCCTGCAACGACGCGCGACAAAGGCAGGCGCTCGGCCAGGCGTGCCAGCGGGTGCGCAACGGTCTGAGCCAAACGGCAAATCCGATCGCCGGCAATAAGACCAATATTCATGCAAGGCTTCAATTAAGGCAATGAGTGGTCAACCGTGGTTTCTAGGTTAAACGTCCAGGGGCCAGGCTGATGTGGCAAGTTTACCAATTCCGCCAGCCTTGCCGTGAACGCCGTTCGCGGCACCGTGCGCGCACCGAGGCTGGCGAGATGCGCGGTTTCCATCTGGCAGTCGATCAGACCGAAATCCCATTGCTGCAACTGACGCGCAAGACGGACCAGCGCGATCTTGGAGGCATCGGGTTCGCGGCTGAACATCGATTCGCCGTAGAACATCCGGCCGATCGCCACACCGTAGAGGCCGCCGACCAGACGGCCGTCACGCCAGGTTTCCACCGCATGCGCATAGCCGGCATCGAACAGGCGGGTATAGGCCGCGATCATCGCCGGCGAGATCCAGGTGCCACCGGCCCCTTCGCGGGGTTCGGCGCACGCCCGCATCACTTCCGCAAACGCGGTGTCGACGCGCACCTCGAAGCCGCCATTTCGGATGCGTTTGGCGAGGGAGCGGGTCACGCGAATCTCCGATGGCACGAGCACCATGCGCGGATCGGGACTCCACCACAGGATCGGCTCACCGGGGTTGAACCAGGGGAAGATGCCGTGGCAGTAGGCATCCAGCAAGCGTTCTATCGATAGATCACCACCCATCGCCAGCAGGCCATTGGGCTCCCGCAGCGCGGTCTCGACCGGCGGGAAATTTGTGGCATTTTGGAGACGTTCGCTCATGGCGCCATGGTAACGGATTCATTTTTGGCTTGCGTCCGCATTTTTTCTTAATTACGATATGTATGTCTTATTTATATCTTTGTCTTTTTAAGAGGAGTCGCGAACATGAAAAAATCCCTGCTTGTCCTGGCCCTGGTCGCCGCCCTGCCCACCTCCGCCCTGGCTGAAAACTGGATGATGCGCGTTCGCGCGATCGACATCGTCCCGGACGTCAAATCCTCCGGTCTGGCCGGACTCGACGTGTCCGACGAAGTGGTGCCGGAAGTCGACTTCACTTATTTCGTGACGCCCAACATCGGCATGGAACTCATTCTCGGCACAGCACGCCACGAAGTGACGTTGAACGGCGCCAGCCTCGGAAAACTGAATCACCTGCCGCCCACGCTGACGGTGCAGTACCACTTCAACCCCACCCCGACGATCAAGCCCTACGTCGGTGCCGGCGTGAACTACACCCGCTTCTATAATGTCGATCTTGCCCCCGGCCTGAGTGTCGGGAAGAACAGCTTCGGCGGCGCTCTGCAGGCGGGCGTGGACATCGCGGTAACCAAGAATGGCTATATCAACCTCGACGTTAAGAAAATCTGGATCGACACCGACGTCAAATCAGGTGGCGTCAAGCTCACCAACCTGGAAATCAATCCGGTGGTGTGGGGTATCGGCTACGGGTTCCGTTTCTGACAAGAAGTACCCTCTGACGCCTGCCGGCCCGGCCTCTCTCCCGGGCTTGCCCCCGGGCGTTCTCCTGTGGGGCGGTTCATGAGCGATTCTCCTGCGCTCACGGACGCCCCGTCTTTTTCGGGTTGCTTTCACTGCGGCCTGCCGGTGCCGGACGGCGCCCACTATCCCATCCAGTTCGAAGGCGATACCCGCCAGGCCTGCTGCCGCGGCTGCCAGGCCGTGGCACAGACCATCATCGACAGCGGCCAGGGCGCCTACTACACCCACCGCACCGTGCTGCCCGCCACGCCCCAGCAGGCGGAGGCCGAGCTCGCCCAACTGGGCCTGTATGATCTGCCGGAGATCCAGGAAAGCTTCGTGCGGACTGAAACGGAGAACATCCGCGAAGCTGCGCTGATCCTGGAAAACATCGTCTGCGCCGCATGCATCTGGCTGAACGAACGCCACATCGCGGGGCTGCCGGGCGTGCTGTCGGTCGAGATCAACTACGCCACCCGCCGCGCGCGGGTGCGCTGGGATAACACCCGCATCCAACTGTCGGCGATCCTCAAGGCGGTCTCCGACATCGGCTACATTGCCCACCCTTTCGATCCCGGGCGCTCTGACGACATCTACAAGCGCGAACGCAACACTGCGATCAAGCGGCTCGCCATCGCCGGCCTCGGCATGATGCAGGTCATGATGTACGCACTGCCGTCGTACACCGCCACCGACATGAGCGCCGATATACGGCTGCTGATGAGTTGGGCAAGCCTGATCCTGACCATACCGGTGGTGGTGTACTCGGCGTGGCCCTTCTTCATCGGCGCCTGGCGCGATCTCAAGCGCCGCACGCTGGGTATGGACGTGCCGGTAGCGCTGGGCGTGGGCACGGCCTTCATCGCCAGCGTCTACAGCACCTTCAGCGGCCACGGCGAGGTGTATTACGACTCGGTCACCATGTTCATCTTCCTGCTGCTGACCGGGCGTTTCCTCGAGATGAACGCGCGCCGCCGCGCCGGTGCCGCAGTGGAGGAACTGGTCAAGCTCATTCCAGCCGCCACCACACGTCTGCCGAACTGGCCGGCGCGCGACGAGGAGCAGGTACCGGTGGCGCGGCTGGCGGTAGGCGACCATGTGCTGGTACGCCCCGGCGAAACCCTGCCCGCCGACGGTGTGGTGGTCGAGGGCGACAGCGCGGTCAGCGAAGCCCTGCTCACCGGCGAATCGCTGCCGGTATCGAAAGGCGTGCGCGCCCATGTCGTCGGCGGCAGCCTCAACCAGGCAAGCCCGCTGGTCGTGCGCGTCGACAGGCTCGGCGCCGATACGCGGCTGGCGTCGATCGTGCGTCTGCTCGACCGCGCGCAGAGCGAAAAGCCGCGCATCGGCCAGCTGGCCGACCGCGCCGCCGCCTGGTTCGTCGGCCTGCTGCTGCTGATCACCCTTGCGGTCGGCCTCGCCTGGTATGTGATCGACCCGTCGAAAGCCCTGTGGATCGTGGTATCGGTCCTGGTCGTCACCTGCCCCTGCGCGCTCGGCCTCGCCACCCCTGCCGCCCTCACCACCGCCACCGGCCGGCTCACGCGCCTGGGCCTCCTGACCACGCGCGGCCACGCCCTGGAAACGCTGGCGCGTGCCACCGACCTGGTGTTCGACAAGACCGGCACGCTCACCCACGGCCGCCTCTCCGTATGCCGGGTGATCCCGCTGGGCGGCCGCAGCGAGGCCGAAGTCGGGGCCATCGCCGCGGCACTCGAAGCCGGCTCGGAACATCCCATCGCCAAAGCGCTACGCGAGTCGGCCGTATCCATCGCGACCGCCAGTCGGGTTCGCAACACGCCCGGGCGCGGCGTCGAAGGCCATATCGATGGCCACATCTATCGACTGGGCTCGCCGCGTTTCGCTGCCGCCAGCGAAACACCACCCACCCCGCCGGAATCGGGCGGTGGCGCCTACCCGGGTGGGCACGAGCACCCTGAAGGGCATGAAAGCTGGGTGGCGCTGGCCGGCGAATCCGGGCTGATCGCCTGGTTTGCGCTGGCTGATACGCCGCGGACGGACGCGCCGGACGCCCTCGCCGCCCTGCAAAAACAAGGGCTGCGTCTGCACCTGCTGTCCGGCGATGCCGAAACGGCGGTCAGGCGCACGGCGCAGCAGCTCGGCATCGCCGACTGGCATGCCGGTGCGCTGCCGGAAGACAAGCTCGCCTATGTCAAGACGCTGCAGAACGAAGGCCGCATCGTCGCCATGGTGGGCGACGGCATCAACGATGCGCCGGTGCTCGCCGGCGCGCAGGTGTCCATCGCCATGGGCGAAGGCGCCGACGTGGCGCAGGCGGCCGCCGACATGGTCATGCTCGGCAGCCGCCTCGGCACCCTGGCCGACGGCGTCGCACTCGCCCGCAAGACACAGCACATCATCCGCGAGAACCTGGGCTGGGCGTTGGCCTACAATCTCGTCGCCATCCCCGCTGCCGCGCTGGGCCACGTCACGCCCTGGATCGCCGGCATCGGCATGTCGGCCAGTTCGCTGTTGGTCGTGTTGAACGCGCTGCGGCTCACCGACTTCAAGTCCAGAACCGCGCCTGCTGTGGCAGCCCCCCCCCTGCCCAGACCCGTCACCTGACCGACCCTGCACATGGACATCCTCCTCCTGCTCATTCCGCTCAGCCTCGTGCTCGTCGGTGCAATTGCCTGGTTCATGCTGTGGGCGGCCAAAAGTGGACAGTTCGACGATCTCGAAGGCCCGGCGCACAGCGTGATCATGGACGACGACACGCCGCCCAAGCCCGACGACACGCCGAAGCAGACCTAGTTCAGGAATCGCCTATGCTGTGAGCTGTCCTGTTTCAACGGCCACTGCACATGAACCCGCCCATCCTCTGGTATTTCGCCGATCCGATGTGCTCCTGGTGCTGGGGATTTTCCCCGGTAATCGAGACTTTGCGCGACGAATACCGCGAGCGCATGAAAATCGCACTGGTAGTGGGCGGCCTGCGGCCGGGCGAAACCGTGCCGATGACCGCAACGGGACGCGAGGACATCCTGCATCACTGGCATGCGGTGCAGGCCCGTACCGGCCAGCCCTTCCGCTTCGACGACGCACTGCCGGAAGGCTTCGTGTACGACACCGAACCCGCCTGCCGGGCGGTGGTGACGGTCGGCGGAATCGACTCCACGCAGATATTCGCGATGTTCAAGGCAATCCAGTCGGCGTTTTATGCCAAGGGACGCGACGTGACCCAAGCCGGCGTGCTGGCCGATCTGGCGGCAGGCCTTGGCGTGGATGGCAGAACCTTCCTGCGCGACTTCGACAGCGACGTCGCACATGCTCGCACCCAGGCGCATTTCAGGCAGGCGCGGCAGGCAGGCGTGCGCGGCTTTCCCACCCTCATCGTGCAGCGGGATACGCAGCTGCACCCGGTCTGCAGCGGGTGCCTGCCGCTGGACACCGTGCGCACGGAAATCGACCGTTGCCTGCAATCGGATGCGTAACGCCCCCGCCCGCCGCTAGAATCTCTCTTTCTCTTTCTGGAGCGCGTTCCGATGGCCCGTTTTCCCCTGTTGTCCACCACGCTGTTTCTCGGCGCGATCCTGCTCGGCATGTCGGGCTGCGGCGCCAGCGAGCCCGGCAAGCAGACCGTCTCCACCGCCTCGGCAGATGGCCAGCCGCCCAATCCGCGCGTACTGATCGAAACTAGCAAGGGCAACATCACGGTCGAGCTTTTCACCCGGAACGCACCGCAGTCGGTGGGAAATTTCATCAACTACGTGAAGACCGGCTTTTATGACGGCCTGATCTTCCACCGCGTGATTCCCGGTTTCATGATCCAGGGCGGCGGCATGACGCCGGACATGGCGGAAAAACCCAAGAACGCGCCGATCAAGAACGAGGCCGACAACGGCCTCAAGAACCTGCGCGGCACGCTGGCGATGGCGCGCATGGCCGACCCCGATTCGGCCTCGTCGCAGTTCTTCATCAACGTGGCGGACAACGCCTTCCTCGATCACCGCGGCACCAGCTACGACACCTGGGGCTATGCCGTGTTCGGCCAGGTAGTCGACGGCATGAAGGTGGTCGACGCCATCGTCGCGATGCCACGTGGCGACCGCGGCCCCTACCAGGATGTTCCCATCGAGCCGGTCGTGATGAAGCGCGTCACCCTGCTGCCGGAAGCAGCCGCGGCCGTCCCGCCCGGCGCCGACAACAAGCCGAAGCAATAGGCCTGTTCTGTCTTCCGCCGCCAAACTGCTGCTGCTTGGGCTGACCGCCCTGCTGGCGCTGGCGCTGGGCCTGATGGCCGGCGCCCTGCCCGCCGACCATGAACTCGCCATGCAGATCCTCACCGAATTGCGCGGCCCGCGCGTGGCCGCGGCGTTCGCCTGCGGCGGCCTGCTGGCGCTGGCTGGCGCGCTGATGCAGACGCTGTTCCGCAATCCCCTGGCCGAACCCTATCTGCTCGGCGTGTCCGGCGGCGCCGGCCTGCTGGCGCTATTGGGCATGGCCGCCGGCCTGGCGTGGCCGTGGGTGTCGGTGCTGGCCTTCGTCGGCAGTCTGCTGGCGCTGGCGCTGGCCGCCGCGCTCGGCGGCCGTCTGCTGGCGCGCGACCATACGCCGCTGCTGCTTGCCGGGGTGATGCTGGCGGCCGGCTTCGGTGCCTTGATCGCGCTGGTGTTGAGCGTGGCACCGATCGAGCGCCTGCCCGGCATGCTGTTCTTCCTGATGGGCGACCTCGCATGGACCAGCAACCCATTCATGCTGTGGGCAGCGCTGCTGCTGGCTACAGGAACCGCGCTGGGCCTGTCGAGGCGGCTCGACGTACTGCAATTGTCACCGCTGAAAGCCGCCTCGCTCGGCGTGGCGGTCGCGCCCACGCGCTGGATGCTGTTTACGCTCGCCGGTGCCTGCACCGCCCTGGTGGTGGCGCAGGCCGGCAGCATCGGTTTCGTCGGCCTGATGGTGCCGCATGCGTTGCGGAAAACGGGCTTTTCCGGCCACCGTGTCCTGCTGCCGGCCTGCGCCCTGGCAGGCGGCAGCCTGCTGGTGCTGGCCGACGCACTGGCGCGTACCGTGATCGCGCCGCGGGAATTGCCGGTCGGCGTGCTGACTGCGCTGCTCGGCGTGCCGATGATGCTCTGGCTGTTGCGCAAACCATGAGCCTCGTCGCCCACCGAGTGGTCCTGCAGGCCGGTCCCCGCACGCTGGTGGACATGCTCGACCTCGCACTCGAACCCGGCGAGGTGCTTGGCATCCTCGGCCCCAACGGTGCCGGCAAGTCGACGCTGATCTCGATGCTGGCCGGGCTCGCCGTGCCCGCGTGCGGGCAGATCATGCTCGACAACCAGCCCCTCGCCGCTCTGCCGCCGCTCACCCGCGCGCAACACATTGGCGTGCTGCCGCAGGGCGACGAAGGCGGATTCTTCGGCAGCGTGGCCGACTTCGTCGCATTGGGCCATTACCCGTTCGGCGTGGCCGCCCTCGACCTGGCGCCCCTGTTCGCCGCCTGGGAGCTCGCCGATCTCGCCCACCGTCCGCTCGACAGTCTGTCAGGCGGCGAACGCCAGCGTGCGCGGCTGGCGCAGTTGGCGGCGCAACAGCCGCGCATCGCCCTGCTCGACGAACCGCTGACCCATCTCGATCCGGCGCATCAGGCCCGGCTGCTGGCCTGGGCACGTCATGAAGCCGATGCCGGGCACAGTGTGGTGCTGACCCTGCACGACCCCAACTGGGCCGCCGGCCACTGCGACCGTCTGCTGTTCCTGTACGGCGACGGACGCTGGCAACTGGGCACGCCGGCCGCGCTGCTCACCCCGGCATCGCTCGAAGCACTGTACGGCACCGGCACGGCGGCGCTCTGGCGGAAGAGCGATCGGGTCCAGCCTGTATAATCGCCACTTGGTCAGCATTCCACCGCCCTCGCGCACCTCATGATTCGTCGCATCATCAACAAAGTATTTGGCCGTAAACCGCGCACCGACGGCTCCCGGGCGCAGATCCTGCCGCTGTCCGCACACGGCATCCGCCGTGACCAGCTCGACGACTGCGCACTCAAAACCTGCGAAACCCTGGCACAGGCCGGGTACAAGGGTTATCTCGTCGGCGGCGCGGTGCGCGACCTGCTGCTGAACATGACGCCCAAGGATTTCGACGTCGCCACCGACGCCACACCGGAAGAGGTGCGCAGGTTGTTCCGCCGCTCGCGCATCATCGGGCGGCGCTTCCAGATCGTGCACGTGATGTGCGGACGCGAGACCATCGAGGTCACGACCTTCCGTGCCAATGGCCAGAAGGAGACCGAAGAGGACGACGAGTACGCTGCCGGCGACAAGTCCCCGGCGGCGCACAAGCGCCTGACCGACGAACACGGCCGCCTGCTGTCCGACAACGTATTCGGCAGCATGGCGGACGACGCCGCGCGCCGCGACTTCACCATCAACGCGCTGTATTACGATCCGGCGCGCGAGGAAGTGCACGACTATTTCGGCGGCGTGGCCGACTGCAAGAAACGTGTGCTGCGCATGATCGGTGACCCCGACACGCGCTACCGCGAAGATCCGGTGCGCATGCTGCGCGCCGCGCGCTTTGCCGCCAAGCTCGACTTTCACATCGACCCCGACACGCGCAAGCCGGTGGCGGCGCTGGCGCCGCTGCTCGCCAACATTCCGCGCGCGCGCATCTTCGACGAGGCGCTCAAGCTGCTGCTCTCCGGCCACGCCCTGCGCGGCGTCCACCAGCTGCGCGCCGAAGGCCTGCATCACGGCATGCTGCCGCTGCTGGACACGATCCTCGACGATCCCACCGGCGAACGTTTCATCAATGCCGCACTGAAGAGCACCGACGAGCGCATTCAGTCGGACCGGCCTTCGTCGCCCGCCTTCCTGTTCGGTACGCTGCTGTGGCCGCAGGTGCTGCTGCGCTGGCGCGCGCTCGAGGCCGCCGGCGAAAAGCCGCAACCCGCCCTGTTTGCCGCGATGGACGAGGTGCTCGATGCCCAGCGCAGCCAGCTCGCCATCCCGCGCCGCTACGACGGCATGATGAAGGAGATCTGGGCGCTGCAGCCGCGCTTCGAACAGCGCGGCGGACAACGCCCCTACCGCCTGCTGGAGCATCCGCGCTTCCGTGCCGCCTACGATTTCCTGCTGCTGCGCGCCGAATCGGGCGAGGTCGCCGCCGAACTCGGCGAATGGTGGACGCGTTTCCAGGAAGTCGGCGAAGACGAACGTGCCCGCATGCTGCTGGCCGACAACGCGCCCAAGCCACGCCGCAAGCGCAAACGCAAGAAGCCGGGCGAAGCCGCCGGTGAGACGCAGCCCGCATGAAGATCACCGCCACCATCGGCCTCGGCGCCAACCTCAACGACCCGGCAGCGCAGGTGGAGTACGCGCTCGCCGAGCTCGGCCGCCTGCCCGGCACCCGGCTGCTGGCACGTTCCTCGCTGTACGCCTCGGCGCCGGTCGGCCATGTCGATCAGCCCGACTTCATCAACGCGGTGGCGCAGGTGGAAACCGAATTGGCGCCGCGCGCGCTGCTCGCCGCCCTGCTGGATATTGAGCACCGCCACGGCCGCGAGCGCAGCTTCCGCAACGCGCCGCGCACGCTCGATCTCGACCTGCTGCTCTACGGCAACGCACATTTCCACGAAGACGGCCTGACGCTGCCGCATCCGCGCATGCAGGAACGCGGCTTCGTGCTGCTGCCGCTGCTGGAGATCGCGCCTGATGCCGTGATCCCCGGCCACGGGCGTGCTGCCGACTGGCTCGCCGCCTGTGCCGACCAGAGCGTGGTTGTTGTCGCTTCAGCGACTTTACAACCACGGCCTCCCCTTTACGGGGAGAATGTGGCCGCACTCCCCCCTCCTCCCGCCGCTGCCGTCAACGCATGAGTCTCTCCCGTTACCGTTACATCGTTGTCGAGGGCCCGATCGGCGCCGGCAAGACCAGCCTCACCTACAAGCTAGCCGAGCGCATGGATGCCGACACGCTGCTGGAAAATGCCAGCGACAACCCCTTCCTGCCACGTTTCTACCAGGAGCCCAGGCGCTATGCGCTGCCGACACAGTTGCATTTCCTGTTTGACCGCTCACGCCAGTTGCGCGATCTCGCCCAGGGCGATCTGTTCCGCGCCGGCACCGTGTCGGATTTCCTGATCGACAAGGACATGCTGTTTGCGCGCCTCAATCTCGACGACGACGAGTTCGAGCTCTACCAGAAGGTCTACGCCGACCTCGCGCTGCAGGCGCCGACGCCCGATCTGGTGATCTACCTGCAGGCACCAGTCGACGTGCTGCAGGAGCGCGTCAGGCGCCGCGGCGTGGAATTCGAGCGCGGCATGGATGCCGGTTATCTGCAGCGCCTGGCCAACAGCTACAGCGAGTTCTTCCATCGCTACGAGGCCGCGCCCCTGCTCATCGTCAACACCAGCAACCTCAACTTCGCTGAAAACGAAGCCCACTTCGAACTGCTGCTGGAACGCATGGACAAGATGCGCGGTCCGCGCGAGTTCTTCAGCCGGGCGGCCTGAGCTACCCTTAAGTCACACCATGGCCGTCACCCTGTCCACCCTCAAGGCAATGCGCGAACGCGGCGAGAAGATCGCCGTGCTCACCTGCTACGACGCCAGCTTCGCGCGCGTACTCGATGCCGCCGGCGTCGAGGTGCTGCTGGTCGGCGATTCGCTCGGCATGGTGGTGCAGGGACACACCTCGACGCTGCCGGTGAAGCTTGCCGAGATGACGTACCACACGCGCTGCGTCGCCGCCGGGACCGAGCGGGCCCTCATCGTCGCCGACCTGCCTTTCGGCAGCTACCAGCCTTCGCCGGAGCGTGCGTTTTCCGCCGCGGCACGGCTGATGGCTGCGGGGGCGCACATGGTCAAGCTGGAGGGCGGCGCAGTGATGGTCGACACCGTCGCCTTCCTGACGCAACGCGGCATCCCGGTGTGCGCGCATCTTGGCCTGCTGCCGCAGTCGGTCAACCAGCTCGGCGGTTACCGGGTACAGGGACGCGAGGATGCGGCCGCCGCGCAGCTGGTCGCCGACGCCCGTGCGCTGGAAGCCGCCGGCGCCGGACTGATCGTGCTGGAAATGGTGCCCGCCGCGCTCGGCCAGGCCATCACCGAAGCACTCACGATTCCGGCCATCGGCATCGGCGCCGGGGCCGGCTGTTCCGGCCAGGTCCTGGTGCTGTACGACATGCTGGGCCTGTATCCGCGCGCACCGAAATTCTCGAAGAACTTTCTTGCCGGCGCCGACGGCATCGAAGCCGCCGCGCGCGCCTACGTCGCCGCGGTGAAGGACGGCAGTTTTCCTGGTCCCGACCACGCCTTCTGATGCAGGTCCTGCATACCGTCGCCGAACTGCGCACCGCGCTCGCCGGACAGACCCGCACCGCCTTCGTGCCCACCATGGGCAACCTGCACGCCGGCCATGTATCGCTGATCGAACTGGCCAAGCGGCACGGCCATCCGGTTGTCGCGAGCATCTTCGTCAACCCGCTGCAGTTCGGTGCCGGCGAGGATTTCGAGCGTTACCCGCGCACCCTCGCCGCCGACTGCGAGAAACTCGCTGCCGCGGGCTGCGACCTGGTGTTCGCGCCCGACGTCGACGCGCTCTATCCGGTCCCGCAGGATTTCACCGTGCAGCCGTCCGACGCGCTGACCCGGGACTTGTGCGGCGCCTTCCGTCCCGGCCATTTCGCCGGCGTGGCGACGGTCGTGCTGAAGCTGTTCAACCTGGTGCAGCCGCACGTGGCCGTGTTCGGGAAAAAGGATTTCCAGCAGTTGCGGGTCATCCAGGAGCTGGTCCGGCAGTTCAACCTGCCGATCGAGATCGTGGCGGGCGACACCCTGCGCGAATCCGACGGGCTGGCGATGAGTTCGCGCAACGCCTATCTCGGCGCGGCGGAACGCATCCAGGCGCCCCAGCTGCAGCGTGAACTCGCAGCCATCGTGGCCGCCGTCCAGGCAGGCGAACGGGATTTCGAAGCCTTGTGCGTCACCGCCGGCCGCCACCTGAAAATGGCTGGCTGGCGGGTCGATTACGTGGCACTGCGCGACGCCGCGACCCTGCAATCGCCCATGCCCGACAGTGCCCGGCTGGTGGTGCTGGGCGCGGCCTGGCTGGGCTCGACCCGGCTGATCGACAATATTGAGTGGGAAGCGGTGAGCGGTGAGCGGTGAGCAGCTGCAACCATTCACCACTCACTGCTCACCGCTGTATAATATGAGCCCTTTCTTATTGAGGGCACCGTCATGCAAAGAACGATGCTCAAGTCCAAGCTGCACCGGGCGACCGTCACGCATTCCGAGCTGCATTACGAAGGCTCCTGCGCGATCGACGAAACCCTGCTGGACGCGGCCGACATCCACGAATACGAGCAGATCCAGATCTACAACATCACCAATGGCGAACGTTTCACGACGTATGCCATCCGTGCCGCGCGCGATTCCGGCATCATTTCGGTGAACGGCGCCGCCGCGCACAAGGCGAACCCGGGCGATCTCATCATCATCGCCACCTATGCGGTCTACAACGAACTGGAACTGGCGCGTTACGCGCCGGAACTGGTGTATGTGGACGCAGACAACCGCATCATCGACACGCGCCAAGCGATCCCGGTTCAGGCCGCGTAAGGCAAGCCCGATGGCGAATAAAAAGGCCGGGGAAACCCGGCCTTTTTCTATGGCATCGCGACTGATTTGTTTCCGGGGTTTCGAGGACTGCTGACCTGATGACAGCAACCGGCCATAAGCGGTCATCTCAGCATTTCTCCCACAGCGGCCATTCGGTCCGGATTATCATTACATATGCGGACATGCAGCTTCGATGAACCGACCATGAATCAAGCAGTTAGGGCACAGCGGCATCTTCTGCGAATAATATGGACCCACCGGTCTGGTGAATAACTGTTAGCGGTCTCAAATGACTCAGCGTGTGCCCTGTTCTCGATGTGGAGAGCTAATTCTTCCTGATACCGCTGCCAAGAACGCGGGGCTTTGCATGCCCTGTAAAGGTGGCTACCAGGAACGGATTGAGGAAGGAAAACGACAGCGGCAGCGTGAGCGCCAGTACGAGCAGAGCGCCGAACGAAAATACTGGCTTGATCTTGTCCATCGTATTTTCAATACCCAAGAGGGTTTCGCTGGACTTGATCAACCGGAAAAGACTTATTACGCCGTGTCTTGTCTGATCGGCGAGGTATACAACGGCGGCTTCGATCAGTTTTTCTCCAATAGCAGTGGCGAGTTGTATGGACTCGCGCTTGATGGATTGTTCGAACTGGAGGCGGAGAAATCAGCTGCATTGTTGGTTCAGGCAAAGGAAGTTCTATTTGGCGACAGGTTGGTTCCACTCGATCGATCCAAACGACTTGATCTGATGCCCACAGTGGGGAATGACTCGCACCCCGCCTGGAAACAGCTCGATGCACTTGATAAGGCGTTCTATAGTGATCCGGATCAGTTATCAGAAAGGTGCAAGGCGTATGCGATCGAGCATCACCTATACACCGACAGCTAACACTACGCTCCAATGGACAGGTCAAAAGCTGCGCTTTTGCCCTGCCCCTGAGCTCGAACGTTGGCCATCATGAAGCGACTTTTGGCGCTGATAGGTTTTTTGGTCGCCTCACAAGTGTGGGCCGGAACGGGCAAATGCCCCGAAGCCATGCCAGCGGATGTCGAGATGAAGTTGCTTCCAGTGCTGACCGCACGAGATGAGGCCGCGCGTAAAAACGATTGGTGGGACAAAAGCTATGAAGAAGCCTTTGGCACGCTGCTGGCAGCAAATGATCCGGCCTCAAAACAAGCACGTGTCGCGCTCATGGACTATTACGTTGGTGAAGCATACGGTGAGGAACTCGTCTGTGCAGTTGCGCTTGATGGTACGGAGATGGTCAGCTTGCTCAAGCTGTATTCCCAGTGCGACATTGCTCCATCAAAGTCAGCCGTTCCCCGCAACCGCACGCTGCCGCTGCGCACCTATGCACTAGAAATGCTGAAAGCGGGTCATGTCAAAGAGAGTTGCACATACGAATGATGGCCAACAAGGCGCTGCACCGGACGTAGTTGTCGGTGAGCTTGAGCGTTGAACGTCTGCTTTTCAAACCGGCCAACTTCCGCTTAGGGTCGGTAGAGGTCACTCAGCACACACCAACCATCCCGGCTGTACAGTCCTGCCCCGCCCATTGCGCGACTGCCGGTCCTACGTAAGCTTCCAGATATCCGCGTTGTACTCCTGCATGGTGCGGTCGGTCGAGAAGAAGCCGCTCGACGCCGTGTTGAGGATGCTCATGCGCGTCCAGCGCGCCTCGTCCTGCCAGGCCTGGTCCACCCGCTCCTGCGCGTCGACATACGTCCGGAAATCCGCCAGCACCATCCAGGGATCGTTCGGGCTCATCATGGCCCCGATGATCATGTCGAAGATGCCCGGTTCGCAGGGGTTGAAATGGCCGGAGATGAGCAGGTCGATCACCTGGCGCAAGGCCGGGTCGCGCTCCATGTAGGACAAGGGCTGGTAGTGACCTCGCAGTGCCTCGACTTCGTCGGCGCGCAGGCCGAACAGGAAGAAGTTGTCCTCGCCCACGGCATCGAGAATCTCGATATTCGCCCCGTCGTAGGTGCCGATGGTGACGGCGCCGTTCATCATGAATTTCATGTTGCCGGTACCGGAGGCCTCCTTGCCCGCGGTGGAAATCTGTTCCGAGAGGTCGGTGGCCGGCGCGATGATTTCCATGCTGCTCACCCGGTAGTTGGGCAGGAAGGCCACCTTGAGCCGGCCATTGATGTCGGGATCGTTGTTGACCACGTCGGCGACGCTGTTGATCAGCTTGATGATGCGCTTGGCCATCACATACCCCGGTGCGGCCTTGCCGCCGATCAGGACGCAACGGTTGACTGAGCCCTCCAGGTGCCCGTGCTTGATGCGGTTGTAGAGATGAATCACATGCAATACGTTGAGCAGCTGGCGCTTGTATTCATGGATGCGCTTGACCTGTACGTCGAACAGGGCGGACGGATCGAACGTCACGCCGCATTCGGCTTCGACCAGCGCGGCTAGCCGCACCTTGTTGGCACGTTTCGCGGCACGCCACTCGGCATGGAACGCCTCGTTTCCGCTCGCCGCCAGGGGTTTCAGCCTGGCCAGGTGCGACAGGTCGGCAATCCAGTCTTCGCCGATTTTCGAACTGATCAGCGCCGTCATGTCGGGGTTCGCATGCGCTACCCAGCGGCGCGGTGTGACGCCATTGGTCTTGTTGTTGAACTTGTGCGGCCAGAGCTCGACGAAATCGCGGAACAGCCCTTCCTTCAACAGGCGCGAATGCAGCGCCGCCACGCCGTTGATCGAGAAGCTGCCGACGATGGCCAGCCACGCCATGCGTATCTGGCGTACCGGTTCTTCCTCGATGATCGACATGCGGCGCTGGCGGTCGATGTCGCCCGGCCATTTGATCGCCACCTGGCGCAGGAAGCGGGCGTTGATTTCGTAGATGATTTCCAGCGGGCGCGGCAGCAGGCGCTCGAACAATGCCACCGGCCAGCGTTCCAGCGCCTCGGGCAGCAGCGTGTGGTTGGTATAGGCCATGCACCGCGAGGTGATCGCCCAGGCTTCGTCCCACTGCAGCCGTTCGTCGTCGAGCAGCAGACGCATGAGTTCGGCCACCGCGATGGTGGGGTGCGTGTCGTTCATCTGGAAGACATTGTGCTCGGCGAATTTCATCAGATCGTTGTTGCCGGCCGCGCGCCACTGGCGCAGCGCATCCTGCAGGCTGGCCGACGCCAGGAAATACTGCTGGCGCAGGCGCAGTTCCTTGCCGTTTTCGCTGCTGTCGTTCGGATACAGCACCATCGATATGTGCTCGGCGTGATTCTTCGCCTGCACCGCCTCGGAGTAGCTTCCGGCGTTGAATTCGTTGAGGTCGAACACGTCGGTGGCGGCGGATTTCCACAAACGCAGCGTGTTCACCGCATGATTGCGGTAGCCTGAGATCGGCATGTCGTAGGGAATCGCCAGCACGTCGCTGGTGTCCGCCCAGCGCGTGCGGGGAATCCCGGCCTTGTCGTGGAAATGCTCGGTGTGCCCGCCGAACGGCACGCGGCAGGTGAATTCGGAACGCTCGACCTCCCACGGATTGCCGTCGCGCAGCCAGTGGTCGGGTTCCTCGACCTGATAGCCGTTTTCGATGTCCTGGCGGAACATGCCGTATTCGTAATGAATGCCATAGCCCATCACTGGCAGGTTCAGGGTGGCGCAGCTGTCCATGAAACAGGCCGCCAGCCGGCCTAGACCGCCATTCCCCAGCCCGGCATCGGTTTCTTCCTCCGCCACGGCCTCGAGCGTCTGGCCGAAGCTCTGCAGCGCTTCGCGCGAGGCCGTGTCCAGCCCCAGATTGAGCACGTGGTTGGACAGCGCGCGGCCGATCAGGAATTCAAGTGAAAGGTAATACGCGCGGCGCTTGCCGGGCTGGTCGCGCTCGGCATAGGTGTTCATCCAGTCCGACATGAGACGGTCGCGCAGCGTCCAGGCCAGCGCATGATAGGTATAGACGGTGGGACAGCCATGGAACCGCCCCAGATGGTAAAACTGGTAACGCTGGAAATCCTCGGTCAGCGCCTCGCTGCTGTCGGGCAATTGCTTGAGGGCGACGCGGCTGGGAGAGACAGGTTTCTCATCTGGCATGGTGGTTCCCGCTGAGTTCAAGTGGAATAGAGTGCGAGGTAATGGCCGGCGCTATCCGCCCAGTCGAACGACTGGCGCATGCCGTTCTGCTGCAGGCGGCGCCATTGCGTGGGCTGGCGGTACAGGTCGAGCGCACGCCGGATGGCCTGCAGAAAAGCTGCCAGCTCCGGCACGTCGAACACGAAGCCGGTGGCGCTGCCGGCGGCCAGATTCTCCGCATCGGCGTCGACCACCGTGTCGGCCAGGCCGCCGGTCTTGAAGACGATGGGCGGCGTGCCATATCGCAGGCTGTACATCTGGTTGAGTCCGCACGGTTCGAAGCGGGACGGCATCATGAACAGGTCGGCGCCCGCTTCGATATGATGGGCCAGTGCCTCGTCGTAGCCGATCTCGACGAATACACGCTCGGGATGCTGCTTGGCCAGGCGCGTAAGTTTATGCTCGTATGCAGCCTGGCCGCTACCGAGCAGCACGAAGCGCACATCGGTCTCGGCCAGCAGCACCGGGATCGCCGCCAGCACCCAGTCGATCCCCTTCTGCTCGACCAGCCGCCCCACCAGTCCAAGCAGCGGCGCCTGCATCGCGTCGTCGCCGGCGCGCGGCAGGAAACGCTCGATCAGTGCCTGCTTGTTGCGCCGCTTGCCGGGCAGAATGCGGCTCATCGAATAATGCGCGGGCAGGTGCGGATCGGTGGACGGGTTCCATATCCGGGGATCGATTCCGTTGAGAATCCCATGCAGCTTGTATTGCCGGGAAAGCAGCAGTCCGTCGAGTCCGTAGCCGAATGCCGGCGTGCAGATTTCTGCGGCATAGGTGGGGCTCACGGTGGTGACGGCATCGGCGTAGACGATGCCCGCCTTCAGCATGGACAGGCCGCCGTGGAATTCCACGCCCTCGGACGACCACCATGGGCCGGGAAGCTGCAGGCGGACAAAATCGGTATGTGAAAAATAGCCGCCATAGGCCAGATTGTGGATGGTGAACACGGTTTTCGGACGTCCCGGCTGGTCGGCCAGGAACGCAGCCACCAGCCCGGTCTGCCAGTCGTGCGTATGCACCACCGCGGGCTGCCACCCGATATCGAGCGCATCCTGCGCCAGCAGTGCGGCGACCCGCGCGAACACTGCGAAGCGCTCGGCGTTGTCCGGCCAGTCCTGGCCATTGGCGTTGACATAGGGATTGCCCGGGCGGTCGAACAAGGGCGGACAGTCGATCACCCAGAGCGGGAACGCAAAATCGGGATGACGCGTTTCCAGGATGCGTGCACTGACGATGCCTTCGGCACCGCGCACGTCGAGCCAGCCGAGAATGCGCACCTGGTCGAGCTGGCGCAACAGCGCCCGGTAGCCCGGCAGCACCAGACGGATATCGGCGCCGCGCGCCTGCAAGGCATGCGGCAGGCTGTAGACCACATCGCCCAGCCCGCCGGTTTTCACCAGCGGGTAGGCCTCGCTGGCGACAAACAGGATTTTCATTGCTCCGCGTTTCATTATTGGTTTTTGTCCCTAATTTTATTGGATCGAATCAACTACAGGGTTTGAGAAAGATCGCCCCCAGCGGCGGCAGTGTCACTTCGACGGAATGGTCGAACCCCATCCAGGGCAGATTCTGCGGGTGCAGCAGCTGGCCGTTGCCGAGGTTGCTGCCGCCGTAATACATCGAGTCGGTGTTCAGCATCTCGCACCATGCGGTGCCCGACGGCACGCCGATGCGATAGCCCCGACGCGGTACCGGCGTGAAATTGAGCAGCACCACCATCTGTGCGGACGCATCCTGCCCCTGCCGCACGAGGCTCAACACCGACTGGTCGGCATCGTGGCAATCGATCCAGCGGAATCCACGCGGATCGAAGTCGAATTCATGCAATGCCGTCTCGCTGCGATAGAGCCGGTTCAGATCGCGCAGCAGCGCGCGGATGCTGTCATGCGCGGGAAACTCGAGCAGCACCCAGTCGAGCTGGCCGGCTTCCTTCCATTCGTTCCATTGGCCGAACTCGCTTCCCATGAACAGCAGCTTCTTGCCCGGATGCGCGTAATGCCAGGCGTAGAACAGACGCAGGTTGGCAAAGCGCTGCCAGACGTCGCCCGGCATCTTGTCGAGCATGCTTTTCTTCATGTGCACCACTTCGTCATGCGACAACGGCAGCACGAAGTTCTCGGTCCACGCATACATCTGGCTGAAGGTCAGCTGATTGTGCTGGTACTTGCGGTAGATCGGCTCCTTCTCGATGTAGTCGAGGCTGTCGTTCATCCAGCCCATATTCCATTTCATCGAGAAGCCCAGCCCGCCAAGCTCGACCGGACGCGATACCGCCGGCCACGCGGTCGACTCCTCGGCGATGGTCAGCACGCCAGGGAAGCGGGCGTGCACTTCGGTATTCATCTCGCGCAGGAAGTGCACCGCTTCGATGTTCTCGCGCCCGCCATACTGGTTCGGCAGCCATTCGCCCGGCTGCCGCGAATAGTCCAGATACAGCATCGAGGCGACCGCATCGACGCGCAGGCCGTCGATGTGGAATTCGTCCAGCCAGTAGAGCGCATTGGCCACCAGAAAATTGCGCACTTCGTTGCGGCCGAAGTCGAACACCAGCGTACCCCATTCCTGATGTTCGCCACGGCGCGGGTCGGCGTGTTCGTAGACCGGCTCGCCGGTGAAACGCGCCAGCGCGAAATCGTCCTTCGGAAAGTGTGCGGGCACCCAGTCGAGCAGCACACCGATGCCGGCCTGGTGGCAGGCATCGACGAAGGCACGGAAGTCGTCGGGCGAGCCGAAGCGTGCAGTCGGCGCGTAATAGCCCGACACCTGGTAGCCCCACGAGGCATCGAGCGGATGCTCGGCCACCGGCAGAAGCTCGATGTGCGTGTAGCCGAGGTCCAGCACGTAGGGGATCAGCTCGGTCACGAGCTCGCCCCAGGTATAAAAGCTGCCGTCGGCATGCCGCCGCCAGGAACCGGGGTGCAGTTCGTAGATGCTGACCGGGCCGTGCTGCCAGTCGAATCGGGCCCGGGCCTCCATCCAGCCGCCATCGCCCCATGCATACGGCGTGTCGTCGGGCACGCGGCTGGTGGTCTCGGGACGCAGGAACATGTGCCGCGCATAGGGATCGGTCTTGGTCACCAGCTGGCCGTGGCTGCCGAGAATTTCGAACTTGTAGGCGTGGCCGGCATCCAGGCCGGGGATGAACAACTCCCATACGCCGGACACGCCGCGGCAGCGCATCGGATGGCGGCGGCCGTCCCACGCGTTGAAATCGCCCACCACGCTGACGCGCTGCACGGCCGGCGCCCATACCGCAAATAGGCACCCGTCGACGCCGTCGATGGTCTTCAGCCGCGCACCCAGCACCTTCCAGACTTCCAGGTGCCGTCCTTCGCCGAACAGATGCAGATCCATTTCGCCCAGTTGCGCGTCGAAGGTATACGGGCATTGCGTGGTATGCCAGTCGCCCCGCCCCTTGTCCTGCCAGCGCAGCAGCGGATGCCTCTCGGCTGCGCTGTCGTGCGGCAGGAGCAGTTCGAAACAGTCCGTTCCGGCCACGCGTGTCATGCGCGCGCCGGTCGCCGCGAGTTCGACGGCCTCGGCTGCTGGAAGGAAGACTCGGATCAGGACACGTCCGTCAGGCTGCAGATGCAGCCCCAGCACTTCGAACGGGTCGTGGTGCGTGCCGGCCTGCACCCGCATGATCGGCGCACTGACGATGGGCAGGGACGCGCCGGACAAGGGCTGAAGTGGCACATTCATGGCGTGGGCAGAGTCTCGCATCGATTGGCTTTCTGTAATTGTTGTCGTAAACGGGGCGCCAGGTCGGACGCCAGCGCATCCCATTCAAACCGCCAGGCCCAGTTGCCGCTGTCCGTGCCAGGCGTATTCATGCGCGCCTCGCTGCCGAGGTGCAGTACATCCTGGAGCGGCAGCATCGCCAGGGCGGCACGACTTTCCAGCACCGTGGCCATCATCGCGTCCAGGACTGCGTCGGGATCCGAGATGCCCAACCGCTGCATGACTTCGGGCCGGACATGATCGGGCAGCGTGCGCCACCAGCCCAGCGTGGTGTCGTTGTCGTGCGTACCGGTGTAATACACCGTATCGGGATGCACATTCTCGGGTTTGTGTGGGTTGTCGGCATGGGCGTCGAATGCGAACTGCAGCACGGACATGCCGGGTAGCCCGAACTGGTGCCTCAACGCGGTCACGTCCGGCGTGATGATGCCGAGATCCTCCGCCACCAGCGGCAAGTCCTGCATTTCAGCGCTGATTGCCCGAAGCAGCGCCGCGCCAGGAGTCGCACGCCACTCGCCATGGATGGCGGTCGGTTCGCTGGCCGGAATCGTCCAGGCCGCGCACAGCCCACGGAAATGGTCGATACGAACCAGATCGAACCACTCGAAATGGGCACGCAGCCGAGCCCGCCACCAGGCGAAGTCGTCGGCCTGCATCACGTCCCAGTTGTAATGCGGATTGCCCCAGCGCTGCCCCGTTTCGGAAAAATAATCCGGCGGCACCCCGGTCACCACGGTGGGATGTCCCGTTTCATCCAGCAGAAACAGATGCCGCTGGGCCCACACGTCGGCACTGTCGTGCGCAACGAAGATCGGCATGTCACCGAACATCCGGATACCGCGTTCCGCTGCCGCCGCACGGATGGTCTGCCCCCGTACGGCGGACCGATACTGCTCGGCCATGACGGCTTTCAGTGCATCGGCATGGCTGACGTCGAACGCGGACAGCGTCTGCGCATCGCGATCGCGCAGTTCACGCGGCCAATCGGTCCAGGGAGCGCCGCCCTGCTCCTGCTTGATCACCATGAAGCGCGCGTAATCGTCCAGCCAGTGGTACTGCTTCTTGCGCCAACTGGAGAAACCGCGCATGTCGGCGCGCGCGCCGGGAAACAGCGCAGGATTGACCGCAAACGCCGAAGCACACTGGTAGGGGGACAGTCCGGACAGCGGAATGCCGAGCGGCAGCATCTGCCATACCGTGATGCCGGCCGCCTGCAGGAAATCCAGCCAGCGCTCGACGTCTTCCAGCGCGCAGGATGGCAGCGACGTCGGGTGCAACAGAATGCCGGCGCGGCGCGTGTTGAAATTCATCCGGCATTCCTACGCATGGTGCCGGCGTTTTCCGCCCAACCGCCGCCGCTCGACAGCGGCACATCCAGCAGGGCTGGCGGCGCGACGCCCAGCAGACGATACAGTTCACGCAACTGGGTTCGATACAGCTGCTCGAAATCGCTGACGCTGCTTGCCGGGTTGTAATCGCCGAACCACCAGAACCAGTCCGAGCCCTCGCAGACGGCGAGCTGGCGGGTCGCCAGCGCCAATTGATCGGCATTCAGCTTCCCGGTCGCCACCACGCTGTCGTAGGCCTGCTTGGCGGCGACCAGATAATCCCAGCCGCGGTTCTTGTCGTCCGAGCCGATCCAGGTCGAAAAGCTGCCGTATACCCAGCTGCCGGCCGCCAGCCGCTTCATCGGCTTCGGCGGGATATGCGCAACCTGTTCGGCAAAGGTCCCGACCTTGAGCGCGGGATGATTCGACAGCGCCGCATACAGGGAATTCAGGAAATGGTGACCATTGTCGGGGTAATACTCCCAGGCATTCTCGCCGTCGAGAATGACCGAGACGACATGCCGGTTCGCATCCTTGCCGAAAAAGGTGGCGATATTCTCCAGGTGCTGAACGAAGTCGCCCACCGCGTCGTCGGCGTGCCAGTCGCTGTACTTGAAGCCGATCAGATCCGACAGGCCGTCGTCACGAAAAAAGACCCGCGTCTTGAAGCCGTCGACCTGGGCCGGCGAGAACAGCGCACGCTTGGTTTGCGTCTGCTCGGGCGGGCATCCCGACTTGTCGCAGCTGTTGCGCCATACGCCCTCGCCCGACGCCGTCCAGGCAAAATTCATCTTGTCGAGCTGGGCCAGCGCATCCTCGCTGACGCCGCCTTCCGACAGCCACACGCCGGCTGGCTTCATGCCGAAATAGCGCTCGAACACCTCGACACCATGCTGCAGATGCCAGCGCGAACGCTCCGCCCCGCCCGGATAGCCGGGTGCATCGGGAACAGGGGCGTCGGGCATCGCATCGCGCAGGTTTGAGAAATCGTTCAGCAGAGGCACGATGGGGTGGCCGTAAGGCGTCATCGACAACTCGATCTGGCCGCGTTGGGCAAGCGCGCGATAGCGCGGAATCAGTCCGGCGATGCAGTGCTGCATCAGGTGCAGCAACTCGTGGCGATCCGCTGCCGAATAATTCTTTTCCTGCGCCATCAAGCGCCGTACCAGCGGCAGCTGTCTGAGCGAATGCCCCAGCCAGACGAGGTGGTACCAGGTCAGCAGATCGAGAAAATACTGCTCGGACAAATAGCCCATCAGCCAGGGAAGTCCGGCGCTGTCGCCACTCGTCTCGTCAGCCACGCCGATCATGCTCAACAGACGATGGAAGGCAGGGTACGGGTGGATCATGCGCGTCGCGTTGCAGCGCTGGCAATCCCGCACGATGCGCAAACGGCTGGTGGCATCGGACGGGATGCGTTCGACCCCGGACAGCAGGTTCAGCATGTGGTCCTGGGTGGGTTTGCCGTGCTTCAGCAGCACGTCGAGCTGCTGGGCATAATCGTCCAGTTGTTCCAGCAGCACCGGCGCAAAGTTGACTACCGTACGCATCGCCGGGTAGCGCTCCAGATGCGCGGCCATGTCGCTGTAATCCTTGATGCCGTGCAGGTACACCCAGGGCAGGTGGTAGGCGCCCTTGAGGCCCTCCCGGTAATACGGCTGGTGCATGTGCCAGCACAGCACCACATTGAGCGATTTAGCCGTCGTAGTCATTCTGCAGTCTCGCGTAAAGGTTCTGGCCGAGCATCGCGGGCGTCACCAGCACGATGCCCTCGGGCGTGACGTGGAAGCGCTTGGCGTCTTCCACCAGGTCCTCGCCGATGACCATGCCGTCGGGAATGACCGTCCCCTTGTCGATGATGGCGCGGGTGATGCGGCAATTGCTGCCGATCGAGACCTTGGGCAGGATCACGCTGTCCTTGATGAGGCTGTAGCTTTCCACCGTCGTGGCGAAAAACAGCACCGAACGCTTGACCCGCGCGCCCGACAGGATGCAGCCTCCGGCGATCAGCGAATCGATCGCTTCGCCGCGCCGCCCTTCATCGTCGAAAATGAATTTCGCGGGGGGATATTGCGGCTGGTAGGTCCAGATCGGCCAGTCGCGGTTGTACAGGTTGAGCTCCGGCTCGATCGAGCACAATTCCATGTTGGTCTGCCAGTAGGAAAACAGCGTCCCCACATCGCGCCAGTAGGCGGGCTCGCCATTTCGATCGCGGAAAGGAAAGGCCATGGCGCGGGCTTCGCCGATGTTGGCGGGAATGATGTCCTTGCCGAAATCGTGACTGGAGCTGGTTTTTCCCGCATCCTCGATCAGCGTCTTGTAGAGGAAGTCCTTGGAAAAGATATAGATGCCCATCGATACCAGGGCGGTCCCGGGTTTGCCGGGAATACAGTCGGGATCCTTGGGTTTTTCGGTGAAGCGGGTGATGCGCATCTCTTCGTCGACCGACATCACGCCGAATCCGCTTGCTTCGGCAGCCGGCACCTCGATGCTGCCGACGGTGAAATCCGCACCGGTCTGCACGTGGTACAGCAGCATCTCCGAATAATCCATGGTGTAGACATGATCGCCGCCAAGCACCAGCACGTATTCCGGGTGATGGCGCTGCATGATGTCGATGTTCTGGAACAGCGCGTCGGCCGTCCCCTGGTACCACTCCTTCTTGTGGGTACGCTGCTGCGCGGGCAGGATCTCGACGAACTCACCGATCTCGGCACGCATGAAACCCCAGGCGCGCTGCAGATGCCGGATCAACGAGTGCGACTTGTATTGCGTGAGCACGCCGATACGGAGAATCCCGGAGTTGACGCAGTTGGACAGCGGGAAGTCGATGATGCGGTATTTGCCGCCGATCGGGACGGCCGGCTTGGCGCGCCAGGCGGTCAGGTCCTTCAGCCGCGAACCCTCCCCGCCCGCCAGCACGAGCGCCAGCGTCTTGCGGGTGAGATCGGTCACCATTTTCGGTTCGGTGTAATAGCGGTAAAGGCGTTCCTGTTCGGCCTTGGAAAGAGTCATAAACTGCTCCTCGTCTATCTCGTTATTGATTGCTGGACGGGACGGGGATGCTGTCCACGGGACATGGCCTGCCCCACTGCAAGCGCCCCCGCCACGCCCAGCCTGCTGCTGGTAACCAGAAAAATCGGCGTGCGTTCGACCACACTGCGCATGCGGCCCTTGGCAACGGCGGCTTCCATGAAGCGGGCGGACTGCATCCGCATGCGCAAATGCGCACTCACCCCGCCCGCAATATACAGGCCGCCATGGGGCCGATACAGCAATGCCACGTTGCCCACCCATGCACCGTACAAGTCGACAAAAAGATCCAGTGCGGCTTCAGCGGCGGCATCGCCCGATTCGGCGCGCACGGCAAGCTCGGCACCATCCACCACGCCATCGGGCAACGGCCGTTCATGCTCGATGCAGCAAAAGCGGTATAGATCGTTCATGGCCGAACCCGATGCCACGCGCTCCCAGGACACATGACCGTATTCTTCACGCAAGCGTTCCAGAAGCCGCACCTGGATCGGGCTGGCCGGCGCAAAGTCGATATGTCCACCCTCGGTCGCAAACGTCCGGTAGTGCCCGGTGTCGTCCGCCAGCATGAAGGCGAGACCGAGCCCCGTCCCCGCGCCCGTGACGACGCGCACGCCGCCTGGCTCGGCCGGCTGCGAATTGAGCGCGACTCGGTCGGCCGTCGACAGGACGGCCACCCCCGTGGCAGCAGCTTGAAAATCATTGATGAGTTGAACCTCGGCGATACCCAGCACAGCCTGCAGCGAGCCTGCATCGACCGTCCAGTCGAGGTTGGTCAGGCGCACCTGCTGCGCATGCAGCGGCCCCGGCAACGCCAGGACCAGCCGATCCGGGCGGGGCATATCCTGTGCATCGGCGATGAACTGCCGCAACAAGGCTTCCGCAGACGCAAAATCGGCACTGGCATACACCCGTTCGAAGCGCAGGCGCATCGCACCGTCCGCCTCGCCGGTCGTCCAGGCCAGCCAGCTTTTGGTTCCGCCAATATCGCCTGCAATCAACTCCATCTTCGAACTATAGGCCAGTGCGCGGATGACTCATGCGGCGATAGTAATTGATCAACGCGTTGGTCGAGGCATCATGCCCCGCCACCGGTGCGTCGGCATGCAACTCGGGCAGGATGCGACTGGCCAGCTGCTTGCCGAGTTCCACGCCCCACTGGTCGTATGAATTGAGATTCCAGATCACGCCTTCCACGAAGATCTTGTGCTCGTACAGTGCGATCAGCATACCGAGCGCATGCGGCGTCAGCTTCTGCAACAGGATCGCGTTGCTGGGGTGGTTGCCGTCGAACACCTTGTGCGACACGAACTGCCCGGTCTGCGCCTGCGTCTCCTCGCGCGTGCGGCCGCGCATCAGCGCCTCGGTCTGCGCGAGGAAGTTGGCGATCAGGATGTCGTGATGTTCCTGCAATTCGGTGTGCGATTCGACCGACACGATGAAATCGGCCGGGATGATCTTGGTCCCCTGGTGCAGCAGCTGGTAGAACGCATGCTGGCCGTTGATGCCGGTGGCGCCCCAGACGATCGCGCCGGTGGGATAGTCGACAATATTGCCGTCGCGGTCGACCGATTTGCCGTTGCTTTCCATGTCGGCCTGCTCCAGGTAGGCCGGCAGGCTGCGCAGGTAATGGTCATACGGCAGGATCGCGCTCGTCCATGGCGTGGGCGCCCTCCAGTAGCTCGACGAAGCGCTCTGCGCCCACCGCCAGCACGATCGACAGCCCGATCGCCGACCACAGCGAATAGCGTCCGCCCACCCAGTCCCAGAATTCGAACATGTTGGCGGGATCGATGCCGAAAGCGACGACCCCGTCGCGGTTGGTCGACACCGCCACGAAATGCCGTGCGATGTGCTTCTCTGCCTGCGACTGCGCCAGGAACCACGCACGCGCATAGTGTGCGTTGGTCATCGTCTCCTGCGTGGTGAAGGTCTTGGACGACACGATGAACAGGTACGGCTTCAGCGCCTGGTAGACCATTTGCGGCCCCAGATCAGAGCCGCCGATGCCGATGTTGACGACATCGGTGATGCGCTCGCCGGTGTAGCCGCGCCACTCGCCGCTGCGCACCCGTTCGGCGAAGGCGCCCATGCGCTCGATCACCGCGTTCACCCTGGGCATCACGTCTTCGCCGTCGACGACGACCGGATGATTGCTGCGGTTGCGCAGGGCCACATGCAGGACCGCGCGATTTTCGGTGTTGTTGATCTTGTCGCCGCTGAACATGCGGTCGCGCCAGCCGGCCACGTCCGCCTCCTCGGCCAGCCGAACCAGCAGACCCATGGTCTCGTCGGTGATGCGGTTCTTCGAATAATCCAGCAACAACTCGCCGACCTGCAGCGAGAACCGCTCGAAGCGCGCCGGATCGGTTGCGAATAGGTCGCGCATATGGGCCGCCGCCATGATGGTCTGATGCGCTTTCAATTGAAGACAGACCGGGCGATGCAGCGGTCCCGTCACCTCATCCTGTTTCTCTTTCGCGAATCCTGATGATGCCATGCAGTGTTTCTCCCTACCGGAATGGGCCACGCCATTTGGCTATGGCATTCGATGCCGCCCGATCGTCATCAAGCAACGGCTGTGCCACTGACGACAAGAAAAATGTCATCACTTGATTAACCATAGGAAAAATTGGTGATGGGCACATGACAGGCCAACATGCCGCCCCAAAAATGCGCCCCGAATCCTCGATGCCGCCATAAGACAGGGACGAGCATGCACCCAAAAAGTGCCCTTGAAGCGATCTATCTACCTGCGCACGGATTGGTACGCTCCTTGCTGCACCATGAATAGGCACAATGCTGGCGGTCAGGCCTTCCAATAAAAAAAGACAACTCATTGTTTTTACTGGGCCTTGATCGTGGACCGCACAGCCGTCCTGTTAATCGTTCGGCAGTGGATGCCGAAAACTCGGAGAGGTGGAATATGCATGTTTTGATCACGGGCGGCGCAGGATTCATCGGATCGCATCTGACAGAGCACCATTTGTCGTTGGGCGACCAGGTCTATGTCGTCGACAATTTGAGTACGGGCTCGCTTACGAACATCGACCCCTTCCGCGGCAACCCTGCCTTCCGCTTTGCCGAGGCCGACATCCTGCATTGGAATGGCCTCGACAAAGCCGTCGCCTGGGCCGATCGCATCTACCACATGGCCGCGGTCGTCGGCGTGAAAAAGGTACTGGAGGACCCGGTGGCCGTGATGGCGACCAACATGACCGGCACCGAACGGATCCTGCGCGCCATCCAGCAAGGAGGATGGAACCCGCAGGTCATCATCGCCTCGACCTCGGAGGTGTATGGCTTCAACACCAGCAGCAGTTTCTCCGAGATCGACTACATCGTACTGCCCTCCGCCGGCCGCCTGCGCTGGGCCTATGCCGTGACCAAGCTGGCGGACGAGTTCCTCGCCTTCTCCTATGCCCGCAAATACGGCCTGAATATCGTGGTCGCGCGGCTGTTCAACACCATCGGCCCCAACCAGGTCGGACATTACGGCATGGTGGTGCCCCGTTTCGTCAGGCAGGCGGTCAACAACGAGCCGCTCACCGTCTACGGCGAAGGCAACCAGACACGCTCGTTCTGCGACGTACGCGACACCGTGGTGGCGCTGGATCGCCTCGCCGGCTGCCCGGCGGCCTGGGGCGAGGTGGTGAACGTCGGCAACGACCAGGAGATCTCCATCCACGACCTGGCCTCGCTGATCGTGCAACGCGCACACAGCAGCTCGCCTCTGCACTACATCTCCTACAAGGATGCCTACGGCGAGGAGTTCGAGGACGTCACACATCGGCGTCCGGTGCTCAACAAACTGCGGGCGCTCACCGGATTCGAACCGGAATGGAAGCTGAACGACACCCTTGACGACCTGATCGCGCGCGAATCCGCGAAGATCCGGCGCGTCGCCTAGAATAGACGCCCCATGGCCACGACACCTTATTTCATCCTCAGCCCGAACACGGTGCTGAGCCTCATCGGCCTGGCCCACGGACCGGACAAGACCCTCCCCAATCCGGCCGAGGATTGGCGCGAGGCCACCGTCGATGTCGTGATCCCCGCCTTCAACGAGGAAAGCAACATTCCCCTGTGCCTGGCCGCGCTGGCGCGCCAGACCCGCAAGCCCACGCGCATCATCCTGATCGACGACGGCAGCCATGATCGCACGGTCGAATATGCCCAGACCTTCTGTGCCCTCAACGGCATGGACTTGATCACGATCCGGCGCGCGCACTCGATCGGCAAGACGCCGACCCTGAAGCGCCAGTCGCGCGAATTCGATTCCGACGTCGAGTTCATTCTCGACGGCGACACCGTGCTGGAGTCGGACAACTACATCGACCGCGTGGTCGAGGAGCTCTACAAGGGCGCCGGCATCGCCAGCGCCTGCGGCACCGTGTTGCCGCTGCGCGACCGCGACCGCCACGCCATGCTGAAGACCGAGGCGCTGCAAACCTTTCTCAAATCCCATCCCGAAGCCACCATCTATCCCAAGGTGGGCTGGTTCCACCACCTGCAGCGCGGCATCACCAACATGTACCGCGACGTGCTGTATTACTTCCTGCAGAAATTCGTGTACCTGGGCCAGGTAACCTTCTTCGGCAGCATCCTCAATCCGGTGGGATGCGCCGTGGCCTACCGCCGCAGCGTGCTGAAGACCATCGTGTTCGACCGCTACGAGCCGATCCTGGGCGATGACCTCACCAATTCGGAAGACATCTTCATCGGCTTCGCCATGAACGACAACGGCTACCGCAACATCCAGGTGACCGACGTCTATGCCCGTTCGCAGGAGCCTGAAGTCGGCCGGGTACCGGGGCAGATCTATCTGTGGTCCTCGTCCTTCCTGCAGAGCTGCTACTATTTCGACGACCTGATGCGCAGCCCGTTCAAGGCCTTCAAGCGCTACCGTCGCAAGAAAAAGGAAGCCGCCAAAGTGACAGGAAACCACGCCGACAAACGCGTGCATTTCGAACAGTACCGCCAGCCCTTTGGCGCCGACTACACGCGCAAATACGGCCGTCCGATCGGCTGGGTGCTGTTCATGTCGGCGTTCGAGAAAGTGGCCTTTCCGACCGCGCTACTGATCATGATCCTGCTGCAACTGTGGGAGCCGCTGGCGATCACGCTCATTGCGGAAACCGCCGTCGGCACCAGCATCCTGGTCACGGTGGCCAAGGGACACCGGCTGGAATATTTCTTCAAGAGCCTGCTGGTGATGCCGCTGCGTTATGCCGTGCTACTGTTCGATCTCGTCACGATCGGCCGCTTCGCCGCCGACCTGTGGATCTTCCGTAACCGGCGGTGGCGCAAATGAAATTGCTTCCGATCCTCGCTCTGGCCTGTCTCGCGGCGGCATCGCTGCCGGCAGCTGCGCAGCCCGTCCCCGACGCCGGCCTGCGTGCCGAGATGCAGGGTCAATGGGACGACGCAGTGGGCATCTATCAGCAAGCCCTGGCAGCCAACCCCGCGCAGGCGAATTTGTGGGAACGCATCGCCGACATTCGCGCCACCCAGCTCAACGATCCCGCCGGGGCCGCCGAAGCCCTGCGTGAGGCAACGCACTACGCGCCCATGGATGCCCGCCTGCACTACAAGCTTTCGCAGGCCTATGCCGTCATCCAGAAAGGTCCGAGCGCGCTGGCCGCCATCGCGCAAGCCGTCGAACTCGACCCGGGCAATCCGACCTACTTGCGCGCGCGCGGCGAAATCGCCCTGTGGAACGGCTATTACGCCGTGGCGACCGACAGCTTCGAACGCATCCTTGCCGCGACGCCCCAGGATGCCGATGCCCTGCTCGGTCTCGCCCGTGCCAGCGCCCGCAGCGGCAAGAAGGACGCCGCCGTGCCGCGCTACCGCACCTACCTGACGCAGCGTCCGCAGGACAAGGACGTGATGCTGGAGTACATGGAACTGGAAGCCGAGCGCGGCGACACCCAGGCCGTCCAGGAATACGACGCGCTCTACCGCCAGCGCTTCGGCACGAGCAAGGAATACTGGCTGCGCATGGCCGATCTCTATGCGTTGGGCAACCATCCCGCGGCCGCGTCGGCCGCACTCAAGGAAGCGGCCCGCCTCGCTCCGCAGGATCATGCCCTGTTCTACCGCCTGGCGCAGAGCTATTCCACCGACAAGGAAGCCGGCGACGCAGCGGACGCCATCGAACACGCGGTGGCGCTCGACCCGACGAACCTCGAGTACCTGCGCAGCCGCGCCGACATCGCCGCCTGGCGTAGCGACTACGCCACGGCGCTGGACAGCTACCGGCGCATCCTCGCGATCGCGCCGGACGATCCCGGCGCACGCCTGGGCATCGCCCGTGTGCATTACTGGCGCAGCCAGCTGGACGACTCGGCACGCGCCTATCGCGACTACCTGGCCAGGCAACCCGGCGTGGCCACCGCGTCGATGGAATACATCGTCGTCGTCACCGAACTGGGCGACTACGCGCGTGCGATGGAACTGCTGGAAGCCTACAAAACACGCTTCGGCGACAACCTCGCCTACCGCAAGCAGAAGGCACGCGTGCTGGCCTGGGCGGAACGGCCGACGCCCGCCCTCGACCTCATCACGGCGCTCGAGCCGGAACTGCGTGACGACTACGAACTGGGCTACACCCACACCATCGCCCTGCATTACGCCCATCGCCCGCGCGAAGCGCTGGCGAGCCTTGCCGATGTCGCGCGTCTGCGCCTGGACAGCAAGGAAACCGCCGACCTGACCCGCTTCATCTACACGCCGCTGCGATCCAACGCCACCCTCAATCTGGGCTACGAGTCGGCCTCCGACAACATCACGCTCCGCCATGCCGGACTGGCGGGCGAATACGTCATCAACCCCGAAACCCGCCTGTTCGGCGGAACCGACCGCCAATCGATCAATACGAAAGCCGGCAGCCCCTACGCCAGGCCGGACGGCGGTACCACCGTCGGCTACAACCGCGCCTGGCTGGGCGTCCAGCACCGCATGTCGCCCAGGCTGTCGCTCGACGCGCAGATCGGCGGCGGCACGGCCACGGGCGACAGCCGCTTCCTCTACGAGCTCGGCGCCGACCTGCAGCCGAAGGACGAGCTGGCCCTGCGGCTGTCGCGCCGCCAGGACTTGTTTGCCGTGTCGCCCCGTGCCGCGGCACTCGGCATCGAACGCCGCGCCAATACCCTCGACGCGACCTGGACCCCCGACCTGCGCTACACCGTCGCCAGCCGCCTCGCCTACGACACCTTCTCCGACGGCAACGACCGCTGGGAGGCCGAGCTTGCGCCGCGCCGCGCCATCCTGCGCACGCAGCGCCTGAACCTGGACCTCGGCGTGAGCGGCCGCTGGTTCGGTTTCGACCAGGACCCGGGCAATGGCTACTACGCCCCCTCCCTCTATCAACGCTACGCACTGACCGCCTTCACCTACTGGAAGATCAGCGACGACGACGGTGTGAGCGTGGCCTTCAGCTACGGCCCCTACAAGGACAACACCCAATCCGGCTTCCGCAGCGGCGGCGACATCGTGGCGGAAGGCTTCTTCGGCCTGTACCGGGACTGGTTCCTCGACGTGAAGGCCGGCTTTTCCAGCTATGGCGGCGGCCCCACGGCGGGCTACCGCTCGCGCACGTTCGAACTCAGCCTGACACGCCGTTTCTAAGTCGCGTCCAGCCAGGCGACCCTCTCCGGCATGCGTCGCTCTTGGGCAACATGACACGCTGGCTGCTTGCCCTTCTCTGCCTGCTCCCCTTCGCCGCGTCGGCCGCGCCGCTGCCGGGCCGCACCGTAGCGGTCACCTTCGACGACCTGCCCTTTGCCGCGGTACCGACGGAGGACGACGGCTATCTCAAGGACATGACCACCCGCCTGCTGCACAGCCTGCAGGCCGAGCACGTACCCGTCGTCGGTTTCGTCAACGAGTCGAAGCTGACCCGCGACGGCACCCCGGATGCGGTTCGGATCGGCCTGCTGCGCACGTGGCTGCAGGCCGGCTTCGAGCTCGGCAACCATACCTATTCACATCCCTCGCTCAACCGCATCCCGCTCGCCGCGTTCGAGGCCGATCTACTGCAGGGCGAAACCGTGACCCGACCCCTCATGCAGCGCGAAGGCAAGACCCTGCGCTGGTTCCGCCATCCGTTCCTGCATCAGGGGACGACCCCCGAAGTACGCGCGGCCTTCCGGGATTTCCTGACGACGCACGGCTATATCGTGGCTCCCGTGACCGTGAACAGCCCGGAATGGGTGTTCGCCGCCGCCTATGCCCGGGCGCAGGCACAAGGCGACGAGGCCGCGGCACGCCGCATCGGCGACGCCTACGTGACCTACATGCAGGCGGTGTTCGCGCAGGCCGAGCAGCTGGCGCTCGACCTGTTCGGCCGCCCCATCGCCCACGTGCTGGTGCTGCACGCCAATTCGCTCAACGCAGATCACTTCGACGCGCTCGCCGCCATGCTCAGGCAACGGGGCTACCGCTTCGTCACGCTGGACGACGCGCTCAAGGATCCCGCCTACATCTCCCCCCTGGGGACCAACGGCGCACAAGGCGAATCCTGGCTCGAGGGCTGGGCCCGCCAGGCCGGCCTGCGGCCGCCCTTGCCGCCACCCGTCCCGGGCTTCGTCACCCAGTGGGCCGGGGCCGCCGCGTTGCGCGGCTACTGACATGCCCTGGCGTATCACCCTCATGGCGATCACGGCCGCCGTCGCATGCACCACGGCCACCTTCGCCCTTGCCGCCGACGGCATGCGCAACCTGGCGCACACGGCCGGGATCCGCTTCGGCACCGCCGTGAACGTCGAGGCCCTGGGCACGGACGCCGCCTATTCCAAACTACTGGCGCGCGAGTTCGACCTCGTCACGCCGGAGAACGCGATGAAATTCTCCGTCATCCAGCCCGAACGCGGCCGCTTCGACTTCACACAGGCGGATGCCCTCGTCGCATTCGCCGAAGCGCACGCCATGCAGGTGAACGGCCATGTGCTGGTGTGGGACCAGCAACTGCCGGACTGGCTGACGCAGGGCCATTTCAGCTCCGACGAACTGAAGGCCATCCTGCGCGAGCACATCCAGACCGTCGTCGCCCGCTATCGCGGACGCGTGGCCTCATGGGACGTAGCGGCCGAAGCGGTCGGCGAAGACGGCACGCCGCGCGAGACCTTCTGGTCGCGTGGCATCGGCCCGGACTATTTGGCCCTGGCATTCCGCTGGGCGCACGCGGCCGACCCGCAGGCGCGCCTGCGCTACAACGACTACGGCGGCGAAGGCGCCGGCGCCAAGTCGGACGGCATCTACACACTGGTGGCCGACCTGCGCATGCGCCACGTCCCGATCGACGCCGTGGGCCTGCAAATGCACGTGAGCCTGAACGACGCGCCACGCTCCGAGGACGTGCGCCTCAACATGAAGCGCTTGGCCGCGCTCGGGCTGCAGACCGACATCACTGAAATGGACGTGATGCTCCAGCTGCCGGCAAGCCGGGTGACGCTCAGGAAACAGGCTGTGCTGTATGGCGCCATGCTGCAGGCCTGCCTGGCGGTGCCGCAGTGCCGCAGCTTCTCCACCTGGGGGGCGACCGATCGTTATTCGTGGATACCGGAATTCTTTCCCGGTCGCGGTGCGGCGTTGCTGTTCGATGCAGAGGGTCGTGCCAAGCCGGCGTACTATAGCATTCGGCACCTGCTGCGCCGCGTGGGACGAGGCGAGGCCGGCAGATCTTAGCCATACGGGCGGTCCCTGGACAATTATCGATTCGAACCCTTGCAGTCGTGACTGGCCGTGCGTTCTCGTACGATCGCTGCAATGCGTCGGGTTTCGTCGAGAGGCTGGGAATCCCAATGCTCCAGATTCCCTTCAAACATTCGCGTATAGCCGGATGCCAGGAATTGTCGATGCATCGCATCGAAGCGCTTGGAGCCCCCTTCCATCCTGGCCACATAAACCGGCTTGCCTGTGAAGCAAGCCTCGGAAACCATGGAGGCGGAATCTTCGGTGACGACGATGTAGTCCGCACTGCCTAGCATGCCAACGTAAGGGTTCTCCCCGGTCCCGTCCCAGATCTGGGCATCGGTATCGGCGAGAATACGCCGCAAGATGGCTTCGTTCTCTTTTCCGGTGCGTCGCGAAGTTGTCACCACAAGACCTGCGCCGTGGCGCGTGGTGAGTTCCAGCAGTTGCCCAGCCAGTTTCTCCATGCGACTGGCGGTGAGGTCGTAGGCCTTGGATTGCCCCCCGATGAGCACCGCCACGAGGGGCCTTCTGACCGATGAGAAACGGTCACGAAAATGCTCCGCGGCTTGAGACAGCCCTTCCCTCGTCAGCCTGTGTAACGCACCTGATGTCGGGAAGACGTTCTCGCCGACGACTCCGTCATGTTCCGGCGGTACGACCATGTCGAAATAGCCGGGCGGCACGCGTGGGTCTTGGATGTGTACCGTGAAAGTTCGACCACCGCTCGCCCGCTTGATCGCAAGGGCGACGGCAACGGAACGCCGTCCGCAGGTGATGAGGATATCCGGCCATGGAGGCGAGATGCCGTCCTCCGGTTTCAGGTTCGACAACACACCCAGCCGGGCCGCCCAATGGCCAGGCAGCCAGCGCCAAGGAATTCCAGGCTGGACAGCTTTCGCCACAAAAGGCAATCCAAGCGCCTGGGCCAGGCCATTCGCCTGGCTCACCATACCCGCTTCCCCGGTTGTCATCGCCCAGCAGAGGGTGCGCGCGCCATTCATTGTCTGCGGACTTACCGCACCACCACATCAGGGAAGGACAATTCCTCGCGGCTGCGCCAATCCTGAGTGACGTAGTTGATGATCAGGGATTTCCGCACACCATTGATTGGACGCTTCTCGAAACCATGCCAGGTCTTGTCGCTTGGAACGAAAATGAAACCCGAATTGAAGCCCGCCGGGGCACGTCCCACGTGCGTGTGGGGGTCAGCGTAGATGTCCGTCCCCCAATCCGCTCCTTCCGGCTCCCTGTTGAGATAGATCAGCAGGGTGAACCGCTTTACGCCTATATCGGTATGCGGTTCCAGCCAGAATCCATCCGTGTCCTGACAATACTCGATACGCAGTGACGTGTCGGAAAGGAGGGCACCCGTGGCCTCTTTCAGCGCGTCCACCGTCTCCTGGAACTGGAATGCCCGGGCCAATTCGTCCATCACCTTGTACTGCTTGCGATTGGCCTCGCTGAACAGAACCCGTGTCTTATTGTGCGTATCCCGTTTTCCCTTCGTATTTCCGATGTGGACGGGCGCGATGGGTAGATTGATGATGGCATCGATGACGTCTTCCGGCAGGCAGTGGTCCAGTAGCCAGTGCCTGTAAGGAAATTCGCGGATCTCCGCTCCCGGCAAACTAGTCAGAAACGGCCTTTGTGCAGTTTCCATGCTGTTTTCCTTCATCGGATCCTCGTCAATTTGTCAAATTCAGCCACCGCTGCTCTTATAGAACACCCCTGGAAACAAGGTATCCCGCCAATGTCCAGCCTAATCTGTGTTTACTTACATGATGCTTACGAGTCGATCGACCGCACCCCAAACAAGCGCAATCCACGATCCATGGGTCGGCCTGTGAGAACGACTTGACGGGGAATAGGCGTAGCCCCCGCTTCCTGGCCAAAGCGGATGTTGGCTGATTGCCGAGAAACTGACGTTCGCCTGGATATGGGCCCGGCACGCCCATGTCGTTTTGACGTTGGAAATGCGTGACGCCGGTAGGAGTTGATGGGGTCTCGACCGCGTCTGGAAAGCGAGGTTCAGAACCCCGGAAACGCGGGCGACTCAGAAAACCCACGTCTCTACTGGTGCCGGGAGGGGGACTCGAACCCCCACAGTGTTACCACCGGCGGATTTTGAGGCTTGGCGGGAAGCTAGTTAAAACAAGTCACTAGCAAAATGCCCTTCTACAAAGGGCATTTTCTCAGCCTGCGGAAAACCGCGTCATTACGTTGGCTCCTCACAAATTGTAGAAGTTGTCGGAACAAAGAATTTTCAAACCCCAAATGGCTTTGAAAAAAATTGACCAATTTCTTTCAAAGCCTACAATGGTTTGAAAATATTCTGGGCTCTCGTCTCTAATCCAATGAATCGAAAAGACTTTGCTGACACGACAAGCGGCCGACTGGTAGATACCCCTCAGGGCTACCTGGCTTTTGTGCCGAACCCGTTGCCACCGCCTATCAACTTCGATATGCCGCTCGCCCTGGCGCTCTCAAAAGCCGACGCGGCACTCTCGGAACTATCAGGCCTTGGCGGCCAGTTACCGAACCCTCACCTGTTAATTTCGCCCTACATCAAGCGGGAGGCGGTTCTATCGTCCCGCATCGAAGGCACAAAGGCCAGCCTTTCTGACCTCCTGATCGATGAGATTGAAGACGGCCAAGCAAGAGCGCCCAGCGACGACGTCAAGGAAGTTCGCAACTACGTCCGAGCGTTGGAGTTTGGCGTCCAGCGACTGGAAACACTACCGCTCTCGCTCAGACTCATCCGGGAAATTCACGCCGAGCTCATGGACGGCGTTCGGGGAGAAAAAGCGACCCCAGGCGAATTTCGGCGATCACAGAACTGGATTGGGCCAGCCGGGAGCACACCGATGACTGCGGCATTTGTCCCACCGCCGGTTGAAGTGTTGATGGACTGCCTGGGGGACTGGGAAA
>NZ_MEGP01000014.1:86781-98478 GCF_001725555.1 Thiobacillus sp. SCN 63-57
GCGATGATGCACGTCCAGTTTGAAACCATCCACCCTTTTCTCGATGGGAATGGACGTGTCGGGCGTCTGCTGATTACCTTCTTCCTCATGCAGAGAGGGCGATTGTCAGAGCCCTTGCTTTACCTCTCCGCGTTCATCGACGCCCACAAGGGGGACTATTACGATTTGTTACAGCGCGTACGTACACACGGCGACTGGGTACCTTGGATACGATTTTTTCTCCAAGGCGTGACAGAAATCGCCACCGAGGCCGGACAGCAGTCAAAGGAACTACACCGCCTGCGGGAGCAATACCGAAGCCAATTACGAGACAAGCCGAATGCCCTTGGCCTGATCGACGAACTTTTCGTCAATCCGTACATGACCATAGGCCGCGGAGCCAAGGTGCTCAACAAGACCCATCCCACAGCGAAAGCCGCCATCAGCGTGCTGGAGGAAAAGAAGATACTCAAGGAGGTCAGCGGGCGCCAGTGGGGACGTTTTTACGTTTGCGCACCCGTCTTGGATGCGCTTGAGAAACCATTCCACTAGCAACAGATTCCTGCCAATGTCCCCGCTGCATCTACAGGCGCCAAGACGGAAAGAATGGTAGAAGTCATTGGTGCCGGGAGGGGGACTCGAACCCCCACAGTGTTACCACCGGCGGATTTTGAATCCGCTGCGTCTACCGATTCCGCCATCCCGGCAAAGGGGCCGGGCGCGAACGCGTCCGGCAACAGAAGCCGCGCATTATCGCCGAATCGGGCAGCCTGCCGCAAGGCGACCGTTATAATCGCGCCCCATGCGTGTTGCCGATTTCGATTTCGATCTCCCTGCCGACCTGATCGCCCAGTTTCCGCCCGCGGTACGCGGCGGCAGCCGGCTGCTGCACGTCGAGGCATCCGGTACGCTGCACGACCGCTGGTTCAGCGAGCTGCCTGCGCTGCTGCGGCCGGACGATCTGCTGGTGATGAACGATACGCGCGTGATCAAGGCGCGGCTGTTCGGCCAGAAGGACTCCGGCGGCAAGGTCGAACTGCTGGTGGAACGGGTAACGGGCGAATTCGAGGCGCTGGCCTTCATCCGCGCCAGCCACGCGCCCAAGCCAGGTTCGCACATTCATCTTTCCGACGACACCCTCCTTGAGGTGCTGGCACGGCAGGACGACCTGACGCAGCTGCGCTTTCCGCGCCCGGTGCTGGATGTTCTGGACCAGTTCGGCCGGTTGCCGCTGCCGCCTTACATCGAACACACGCCGACCGCAGACGACGAGGCGCGCTACCAGACTGTCTACGCGAACGAGCCGGGCGCGGTGGCCGCACCGACGGCCGGCCTGCATTTCGACGACGCGATGCTGGATACGCTCCAGCAACAAGGTATCCGCACGGCGCGGGTGACGCTGCATGTCGGCGCCGGCACCTTCCAGCCGGTGCGGGTGGACGACGTGGCCGAGCACAAGATGCACAGCGAGCGCTACACGATTCCGCCAGCGACCGTCGACGCGATCCGCGAAACGCATGCGCGCGGCGGCCGCGTGGTGGCGGTGGGCACCACCAGCCTGCGCGCACTGGAGGCGGCCGCGCAGTCCGGAAAATTGCACGCGGGCTCCGGCGAAACCGACATCTTCATCACGCCGGGCTATCGATTCAAGGTGGTCGACACGCTCATCACCAATTTCCATTTACCCAAGTCCACGCTGCTGATGCTGGTCTCGGCGTTTGCCGGCGTGGACACCATCCGCGTCGCCTACGCTCACGCCATTGCCGAGCGCTACCGCTTCTTCAGTTATGGCGACGCGATGTTTTTAGAGAAGTCCCCTCCCGCATGAAATTTGACCTCCTCGCCACCGACGGCGGCGCACGCCGCGGCCAGCTTCAGCTCGCGCACGGCACTGTGCAGACGCCCGTGTTCATGCCGGTGGGCACCTACGGCACGGTGAAGGCGATGTCGCCAGCCGAACTCACCGACATCGGCTTCGAGATGGTGCTGTCCAACACCTTCCACCTCTGGTTGCGGCCGGGGCTGGAGGTGATCGAAAAATTCGACGGGCTGCACCGCTTCATGGGCTGGGACAAGCCCATCCTCACCGATTCAGGCGGCTTCCAGGTGTTCAGCCTGGGCAAGCTCAGGAAGATCACCGAGGACGGCGTGAAATTCGCCTCGCCGATCAACGGCGACAAGCTGTTCCTGACGCCGGAAATCTCGATGCAGATCCAGCGCACGCTGAATTCCGACATCGTGATGATCTTCGACGAGTGCACGCCCTACCCGGCCACCGAGCGTGAAGCGGCCGAATCGATGCGGCTCTCGCTGCGCTGGGCGGCACGTTCAAAGACGGCGCACGCCGGCAATCCCAACGCGCTCTATGGCATCGTGCAGGGCGGCATGTACGAAGGCCTGCGCGACGAGTCGGCGCGCGAGCTGATCGGCATGGACTTCGACGGCTACGCCATCGGCGGCCTCTCGGTCGGCGAACCCAAGGACGACATGACGCGCATCCTCGCCCACACCGCGCCGCAACTGCCGGCGCACAAGCCGCGCTACCTGATGGGCGTGGGCACGCCATCCGATCTCGTCGCGGCCGTGGCGCAGGGCATCGACCAGTTCGACTGCGTGCTGCCGACGCGCAATGCCCGCCACGGCATTCTGTTCACCCGGCGCGGCGAGATGCGCATCCGCAACGCGCGCTGGAAGACCGACACTGCGCCGATCGATGACGAATGCGACTGTCATACCTGCCGCCACTTCAGCCGCGCCTATGTGCACCATCTGATCCGTGCCGGCGAAATCCTCGGCGCGCGTCTGGCGACGATCCACAATCTGCATTACTACCACCGGCTGATGGCCGGGATGCGCGCCGCGATCGAGGCCAAGCGCTTTGCCGACTTCACGGCACGGTTTCATGAGATGCAAACGCGTGGATGGTAGAATTCCATGGTTTTAACTGAACTGCCTTGATTCGGAGCTTTTACCCATGATTTCACTCGCCCACGCACAAGCCGCCGCCGCAGCCAACCCGGGGTTTGAGCAGTTCCTCCCGCTCATCATCATCTTCATCCTGTTCTGGTTCATGTTGATCCGTCCGCAGATGAAGCGCGCCAAGGAGCAGAAGAAAATGCTGACGGAACTGGCCAAGGGCGACGAAGTCGTCACCGCCAGCGGCCAGGTCGGCAAGATCGTCAAGCTCGGCGATCAATATGTATCCCTGGAAATCGCCGACGGTGTCGTCACTCACGTCCAGAAGCAATCGGTGCAGACGCTGCTGCCCAAGGGCACGATCAAGGGCCTGTGAAGCGAAAAGGGTGAGGCGTTAGGCATCTTGTGCCCACCGTCGCTCCCCACCTCACCCCTCTCCCCTAACGCCTAACCCGTAAGCAAAATGAACCGCTTCCCGCTCTGGAAATATGTACTCATCGGCATTACGCTGGTGATCGCCTTCCTCTATACCCTGCCCAATTTCTTCGGCGAAGTACCTGCGGTGCAGATTTCCCCCGTCCGCACGACCGAAAAGGTCGACACAGCATTGCTGAGCCAGGTGGAATCCTCGCTGAAGGCCGCCAATCTGGGCTATCAGGGAGTGGAGCTGGCGGGAAACAGCATCAAGGTCCGCCTGGCCAGTACCGACCAACAGATCAAGGCCAAGGACGTGCTGCAGAACAGCCTGGGGGAACGCTATACCGTCGCGCTCAACCTGGTATCGGCTTCGCCTGCATGGCTGTCGACGATACACGCGCTGCCGATGTATCTGGGCCTGGATTTGCGCGGCGGCGTGCATTTCCTGCTCGAGGTCGACATGAAAGCCGCGCTGGAAAAAGCGGCCATCCGCTACCAGAACGATTTCCGCACCGAGCTGCGCGGTGACAAGATCCGCTACGGTCGCATCAGCCGCGAAGGCAACGCCGTGACCGTACACTTCGCCACCCGTGACCAGCGTGATGCGGCCATCAGCAAGCTGGGAACCACATTCACCGACCTCGCCTTCACTACCGATGACCAGGCCGAGGGCTTCACCCTGACCGCGCGCCTGAAACCGCAGGCCGAAACCCAGGTGCAGGAATTTGCCCTGCAGCAGAACATCACCACGCTCAGAAACCGCGTCAACGAACTCGGCGTGGCCGAGCCCGTCATCCAGCAGCAGGGCGCCAGCCGCGTCGTGGTGCAGCTCCCTGGCGTGCAGGACACCGCCAAGGCAAAAGACATTCTGGGCCGCACGGCCACGCTGGAAATCCGCATGGTCGACGAACAGGCCGACCCGACCGCCATTCAGCAGGGACAGGCTCCGTTTGGCGACGACATCGTATCCAGCCGCGACGGCGGGAAAATCGCTGTGAAGAAGGACGTGGTGCTGACCGGCGACTCGATCACCGATGCTTCGCCCGGCTTTGAAAGCACCAGCGGCCAGGCGGCTGTCCACATCAACCTGGATGGCAAGGGCGCACGCATCTTCAAGGATGTGACGCGCGAAAACGTCGGCAAGCGCATGGCCATCCTGCTGATCGAGAAAGGTGTGGCCGAGGCCATCACGTCGCCGGTCATTCGCGAGGAAATCGGCGGCGGCCGCGTGCAGATCACCGGCATGGAATCCGCCCAGGAAGCCTCCGACGTCGCCCTGCTGCTGCGCGCCGGCGCGCTGGCCGCGCCGATGCAGATCGTGGAAGAACGCACCGTCGGCCCGAGCATGGGCGCGGAAAACATCAGCAAGGGCTTCCACTCCAACCTGTGGGGCTTCCTCGCCGTCACGGTGTTCATGGTGGTCTACTACCGCATCTTCGGGTTGTTCTCCTCGATCGCGCTCGCGGTCAACGGCTTTTTCCTGGTCGCCCTGCTGTCGATGCTTCAAGCCACGCTGACCCTGCCCGGCCTGGCCGGTATCGCGCTTACGCTCGGCATGGCGATCGACGCCAACGTACTGATCAACGAGCGCATCCGCGAGGAACTACGCAACGGCGCCACGCCACAGGCTGCGATCCACGCCGGCTACGACCGCGCCTGGGGCACCATTCTCGACTCCAACCTCACCACACTGATCGCCGGCGTCGCCCTGTTCTGGCTGGGCTCCGGCCCGGTGCGCGGCTTTGCGGTCGTCCTGTGTCTGGGCATCCTGACCTCCATGTTCAGCGCCGTCACCGTGTCGCGCGCCATGGTCAATCTCACCTATGGCCGCCAGGCGCGGCTGGCCAAGGTCTCCATCTAAGGGCAACGCCATGCTGGAATTTTTCCCCTTCAAGAAGAACATCCCCTTCATGAGTTGGGGGAAGGTGACGACGGCGATTTCGCTGCTCACCTTTCTCTTTGCGGTCTGGGCGCTGTGGGACAAGGGCCTGAATCTGGGCGTCGACTTCACGGGCGGCACCGTCATGGAAGTGCGCACCAGCCAGCCCGCTGATTTGCCGGCCATCCGGACGGTACTGGAAAAAACCGGCCTGATCGAAGTATCGGTGCAGACTTTCGGAACCAGCCATGACGTCCTGATCCGCCTGCCCAACAAAGGCGACAGCAATGCCGCGGAAACCAGCAACCGCGTGATGGCCGCGCTGACGGCCACCAACCCCGGGCTCGAATTGAAGCGCGTCGACTTCGTCGGCCCGCAGGTTGGCAAGGAACTCTACGACAACGGCGCCCTGGCGCTGCTGGTGGTCGCCTTCGGCATCATGGCCTATCTGGCGATCCGCTTCGAATGGCGCTTTGCGGTGGCGGGCATGCTCGCCAACATGCACGATATCGTCATCATCCTCGGCGTGTTCGCCTTCTTCCAGTGGGAGTTCACGCTTACCGTGCTGGCGGGCGTGCTGGCGATTCTCGGCTACTCGGTCAACGAATCGGTAGTGGTGTTCGACCGGATCCGCGAGAACATCCGCAAGATGCGTGGCGCGACCATCCCGGACATCATCGACGACGCCATCACCCGCACCATGAGCCGCACCATCATCACCCACGGCTCGACGCAGATCATGGTGCTGTCGATGCTGTTCTTCGGCGGCGAGGCGCTGCACAACTTCGCGCTGGCGCTCACCATCGGCATCATGTTCGGCATCTATTCCTCGGTGCTGGTCGCCTCGCCGCTGCTGCTGATGTTCGGCGTCAAGCGCGAGCACTTCATCAAGCCGGTGGAGAAGAAGGAAGAAGCCGTCGTTTGAGTGACGGGAATTCGGGGAATGTGCGCATCAATGCGCACGCCCTGAAACCTGACGCCCTATCCTGTCCCCGACTCCTTCGCCCCATCGCCTCATGCTCAACGAAATCATTCAGACCATCGTCAACACCGTCGGTGCCTGGGGCTATCCCGGCATCTTCCTCATGATGGCGCTGGAATCGAGTTTCTTCCCGTTCCCCAGCGAAGTGGTGATGATTCCCGCCGGTTACCTCGCCTACAAGGGCGAGATGAACCTCGCGCTGGCCATCGTGGTCGGCATTGCCGGGAGTCTGACGGGCGCGCTATTCAACTACTGGCTCGCGCTGAAACTGGGACGGCCCTTTCTGCAGCGCTACGGAAAATACGTGCTGATCAAGGAACACACCTTGCAACGCATGGAAGACTTCTTTGCCCGGCATGGCCACATTTCTACCTTCACTGGCCGGCTGATTCCCGCAGTGCGTCAGTACATCTCGTTGCCGGCGGGACTGGCGCGCATGAATCTTGCCGTGTTCAGCTTCTACACCAGTCTCGGTGCCGGAATCTGGGTCACCATCCTGGCCGTGCTGGGGTATACCCTGGGACACAACGAGCAGGCGATCCGCGGCAATCTTCATATCATCACCCTCATCCTGCTGGGTGCCGTCGCGGTCATCGTGTTGCTGTACATGCGCCTCAAGCTGAAGAAAAAACTGCTGCGCTGAGGGGGGCCATCGCCTGAGAAGGAAGCGGCGAGACGCCAGCCTGAGGAGGGCGCCCCTCAAGCCGGCCGATTGTTCGACAGGCTGTTTTCGGTGAAATAGCTGATGCGGGTGCGTGGGTCGAGGTAGGCGATCACCGCCATATCCAGTTCCGCAGGGCGCAAGGTTTTGGCCACGGAAAGTTCGGGGGCTTCGCGCATGTCCAGCCATAAGGCTTCTTCCTTGGGCACATCGGGATCGTAGATCAATAACGAAGGGTGCAAGAGCCGGCCCGGGTTGACGCTCATGATCAGACCAATCTGGCCGTTGTTCAACTGGACGACGCTACCGGGTGGATAGATCCCCATGCAGCGAACGAACAACTGCAGCAAGACCGGATCGTATTTGCCCGGTTCCTTCTTGAACATGAAGGCAATGGCTTCGGCAGGCGTCATGGACTCCGCCGGATTGATGCGGTTGCAGTAATGGTCGAAGGCATTGGCAATGCAGGCAATGCGGGCCAACCGTCCGATCTGCTCGCCTGCGAGCCTGCCCGGATAGCCGCTGCCGTCGAGCAGTTCATGATGCATGGCGATGACGTCCAGCGCAGCGGCAGGCATGCCCGGCAGGCGTTGCGCCATGTCGACGCCATACGTCACGTGCTGCTGGTAGAAACTGAGTTCGGCTTTCGTCCAGGGGGCTTTATTCAGGAGAATCTGACTGGGGATTTTTTCCCTGCCGATATCGTGCAGCAGCGTACCGAGTCCCAGCGCGCGCATTTCTTCGGCGCCCAGTTGCGCTTCCTTGGCCAGCACCAGCGACAGCATCGTGACATTGAGGGCATGGTAGTACGCGTTTTCGTCCCCCGCCTTGGTATTCACCAGATGCAGCGCAACGTCCTTGTCTGCCAGCATCGAGTCCACCATATCCGACACCAGCGCCTGCGCCTGCTGGACCGATTCATCCGGGCGGGAAAAAAGGTTGCGCAACAACGACTTGACGGTTGAAGCTCCGGCAGCAAATTGCCGTTCGCAGCGCCCCAGTGCCTCGCGCTGGCGCGAAAGCTGTTCCCGCCGTTTCCGTTTTTCTGCCCACATCGCCTCCATTTCCGGATCGGGCGGCGAGGGAGGCGGTGGGGGCGCGCTCGCCTTGGGCGGCGGCAAGGGGACCGAATCACTCTTGCTGCTGTCGTAGAGCACATGCGAAATCCCGAGGGAACGCAACTGCTGCACTTGTTTTTCGCTGCGAATCTTGAAGCTGCTGAAAAGAAAGGGATGATCCGTCCAGGAGTCCAGCCGGATGTACAGCCCCACTCTTACCTGTTCGATGCCTATGCGTTGTTCCAGTTCGTTCATCGGTCAAACGATCCTGTAGCCTGTTCGCCTGTCACCCTCTGCGCCCACGATCATGCGGGGCCGACGACGCCATCAGCCTGCAGCCTCCACCATCAATCGCTTCATCTCGGCCACCGCCTCCTTCCAGCCGACAAACAGTGCCTGCGCCACGATCGCGTGGCCGATGTTGAGTTCGTGGATGCCGGGCAGGGCGGCAACAGGCTGGACATTGTGATAGGTGAGACCGTGGCCGGCGTTCACCGTCAGCCCGAGGCTACGGCCATAGGCAACGGCCATGCGAATACGCTCGAATTCTGCGATGCGCGCTTCGTCCGCCTCCGCGTCGGCATAATGGCCGGTATGGATTTCGACCACCGGCGCGCCGGCCGCATGGGCCGCGTCAAGCTGGGCGAAATCGGCGTCGATGAACAGCGAGACGCGGATACCGGCCTCTGCGAGCCGTGCGCAGGCGGCCTTCAGCCTGGGCAGCTGCCCGGCGACGTCGAGCCCACCTTCGGTCGTGAGTTCCTCGCGCTTTTCCGGAACCAGACAGACGTCCTGCGGCCGGGTAGCGACGGCGATCGCGAGCATCTCCTCGGTCACCGCCATCTCCAGGTTCATCTTGGTTTTCAGTACCTGGCGCAGGATCGCCACGTCGGCATCCTGGATGTGGCGGCGATCTTCGCGCAGGTGCAGGGTGATCGAATCGGCGCCGGCGGTTTCCGCGGCAAGCGCCGCCTCGACCGGGCTGGGGTAGCGGGTCTTGCGTGCCTGGCGCAAGGTGGCGATATGGTCGATGTTGACGCCGAGAAAGATGCTCATTGTGTGAGTTCGGTGAGGTCGCGTAACAGCTGGCGAGTATAAAGCGGCTTGGCGCCCAGCGTGTGATTGATCAGGGTGCGCATCAGTGCCTTGGCTTCGACCAGCGTCGCCGGCCGCTCGAAGCGGTCGCCGGCCAGGTCGATCAGCGTCTGGCCGGACACCGGACAGCCCGGCTGCCCCGCTTCCGGGCCATCCAGGGTGCGCAGTGCGCCACGCTCTGGCTGGAACACATAACGGGCCTGCGCCTGGATAGTCGCGCCGCTGCCCGCCTCGACATCGAAGGTGGCGCCATAGCCGATCTCACCCAGCAGATTCTTCTCGAAGCGCCGCAGGATCCGCTCAAAGTAAGCAGTACGTTCGTGGTCGGAAGTGCAGTCATGCTCGCCGGCCAACTGCTCGAGGGTCGCGAGGTAACGGTCATACAACGTCTCGTGCGCATCGCCGCGCGCCAACAGGCGCAGCAGCAATTCATTGAGATAAAACCCGCACATCAGCGCGCGTCCCTCAGGGGCCTTCAAACCGCCCTGCCATTCAGCGGCGTGCAGGGTTTTCAGTTCGGACTTGCCGAACCACGACAGCAGCAGCGGGGTGAACGGCTGCATCAGTCCGCGCAGGGTCGACGTCGGGCGCCGCGCGCCGCGCGCAATCAGTGCCACGCGCCCATGGTCGCGCGTGAACACTTCCGCCACCACGCTGGTTTCCTTGAAAGGATACGTGTGGAGGACGAAACCGGGTTCGTTGTTGACGCGCGCGTCTGCGGACATCGCCCACTCAATCCAGTCCGAGCGATTTCAGCATGCGCACATCGTCGGCCCAGCCGCCCTTGACCTTGACCCAGACCTCCAGATATACCTTGCCGTCGAAAGCGCGCTCCATGTCGAGGCGCGCCTGGGTGGAGATGGTCTTGAGCTTCTCGCCGCCCTTGCCGATGACGATGGCCTTGTGGCTGTCACGGTCGACCAGGATGGTGGCAAAGATGCGGCGCAGATTGCCCTCTTCCTCGAATTTGTCGATGGTCACCGCCACGGCATAGGGAATTTCCTCGCCGCACAGGCGGAACACTTTCTCGCGGATCAATTCTGCCGCCAGCTGGCGCTCGGTCTGGTCGGTGACATCATCCTCGCCGAACAGCGGCGGATTCTCCGGCAGATGGGCTTGCAGGGTCTTCAAGAGCTCGTCCAGATTGCTGCCCTGCTTGGCCGACACCGGTACGATCTCGGTGAATGCATGCGCGGCGGCCGCTTCCTGCAGAGACGCCATCAGTTCGGCCCGGTCCTTGACGTGATCGATCTTGTTCACGACCAGGATCAGCGGCCGATCTTTGGGCAGCAGGTCCATCACCTGGCGATCTTCTTTCCTCAGCCGTCCCGCCTCCACCAGCATCATCACCACGTCGGTGTCCGACAGCGTTTCACGGACCCGCTTGTTCATCGCGCGGTTCATGGTGCTGGCATGGCGGGTCTGGAACCCCGGCGTGTCGACGAACACGAATTGCGCTTCGTCGGTGGTGTGGATGCCCATCACCCGGTGGCGCGTGGTCTGCGCCTTGCGTGAGGTGATGCTGATTTTCTGCCCGACGATACGGTTGAGCAGCGTCGACTTGCCGACGTTGGGACGCCCGACAATGGCGATGAGGCCGCACTTGAATTCACTCATATCTGCAGCCTTTCATTTCTGTAATGCGGCACACGCCAGGCGTGCAGCCTCCTGTTCGGCAGCGCGGCGGCTCTTGCCGACGCCACGCGTGCTGAGCACGGGCTTGACCAGCACGCACTCGACAATGAAACTCTGGTCATGCGCTTCGCCCTGGGTACCGACCAGGCGGTAATCCGGTAGCGGAAGCCGTCGTGACTGCAGCATTTCCTGCAGTTCGGTCTTGGCATCCTTGCCCGAGGCCCGCGGATCGATTTTTGCCACCAACGGATCGAACAATCCACGCACCACGCATTGCGCGGCCTCGAACCCGGCATCGAGAAAAATGGCACCGAACAGCGATTCCAGCGCATCGGCCAGGATCGAGGGGCGGCGAAAACCGCCGCTCTTGAGTTCACCTTCGCCCAGGCGCAGGCTGTCGCCCAGTTTCAGGGTAATGGCAATGTCGGCCAGCGTTTCCTGCCGCACCAGGTTGGCGCGCAGGCGCGACAGACTCCCTTCCGGCAACTCGGGAAACGCATCGTACAAGGCGCGGGCGACCGTGCAGTTCAAGACCGAATCGCCGAGGAATTCGAGCCGTTCGTTATTGAGCGCGCCGTAGCTGCGGTGCGTCAGCGCCTGAGTCAGAAGATCGGAGCGGACAAAGGTATAACCCAGCGCCTGTTGCAGGCGCTGGTTCAACAGGGTGTTATTCAACCTCGACCGGGACCGCGTTGGGGTCGGAACTGGCACTGAAGTCGACCACCAGGCTGACATTGCCGACGAGCTTGGTACGGAAGGTGTAGTCGGTGGAAATGACCGGAACGGCGCCGTGACGGTCGATGGCGATGTCCTCGGGCTTGACAACGGTCACATAACCGACACTGGCGCGCCGCTCAAAATCATTGCGGATATCGGCATTGCTCTTGGATTTGAGGTCGGATTCCTGCCCCATCGTGGCGAGGATCTTCTTCACTGAGAAATACTCGATATAGGCCGGCACCAGTTTCATCGCCAGCATGGCCAGCATGACCAGCACGACGGCGACGAACAGGAAGCCGAACATGGTCAGTCCGCGTTGTTTGGATTTCATGGCGCGCGTGCGATACATGCTGTC
>NZ_MEGP01000015.1:0-37136 GCF_001725555.1 Thiobacillus sp. SCN 63-57
GGTCGTCGACACCATGGCCTCCATCAAGGACAGCTCGCGGAAGATCTCCGACATCATCGGCGTCATCGACGGCATCGCCTTCCAGACCAACATCCTCGCGCTCAACGCAGCGGTCGAAGCCGCGCGTGCGGGCGAACAGGGCCGCGGTTTTGCAGTCGTCGCCAGCGAAGTCAGGAACCTCGCCCAGCGCAGCGCTGGTGCCGCCAAGGAGATCAAGTCCCTGATCGAGGACTCGGTTGGCAAGGTTGACGCCGGCGGCAAGCTGGTGGACGAAGCCGGCAAGACCATGGACGAGATCGTCACCTCGGTCAAGCGGGTCACCGACATCATGAGCGAGATTGCGGCAGCGAGCCAGGAACAGAGCGCCGGGATCGAGCAGGTCAACCAGGCCGTCGGCCAGATGGACGAGATGACGCAGCAGAACGCGGCCCTGGTCGAAGAGGCTGCGGCTGCGGCCGAGAGCCTGCAGGATCAGGCGGGCAAGCTGGCCGAGGCGGTGAGCGTGTTCAAGCTGGAGAGCGGTGCCTACAGCGTGCGTTCCGAGCTTCCGGTGTCGCGCGATCCGGATGGGGCATCGCAAATTTCCCGGGACGTCATCGCTGCCTTAGGAAAAGCACAAGGCAAACCCAGGCTGGCGCTGGTTGGACGGTCGGAGAAACAGGCGGGTGGCATGGGCTGAGCCGTGTCGTCGGCCGGTCAAATCCTTCGGGCTGTGTGCCTAATGCGATTTGGCGACGAGCTGGAGGAATTCCTGCCGGGTACGGTCGTTGTCGCGGAAGGCACCCAGCATCATCGAGGTGATGGTCCACGAATTCTGTTTCTGCACGCCGCGCATCATCATGCAGAAATGCTGGGCCTCGATGATGACGCCGACGCCGGCCGCGCCGGTGGCGGCCTGGATGGCGTCGGCGATCTGGGTGGTGAGTTGCTCCTGGATCTGCAGGCGGCGCGCGAACATGTCGGTGATGCGCGCGATCTTCGACAGGCCGATCACCTTGCCTTTCGGCAGATAGGCCACATGGGCCTTGCCGACGAATGGCAGCAGGTGGTGCTCGCACATCGAATACAGCTCGATGTCCTTGACGATGACCATTTCGTTGTTGTCCGAATCGAACACGGCATCGTTGAGAACCTCGTCCAGCGACTGTGTATAGCCCTGCGTCAGGAACTTGAACGCAGCGGCGGCGCGCTCGGGGGTTTTCAGTAATCCGTCGCGCGAGATGTCCTCGCCTGCGCTCTGGATGAGTTGTGCGTACAGCTTGGCGGTATCCATTGCTGATGTCCTGAGGGGGTCAAAGAAGTGCTCCGACTGTGTCAGAGCGACCTGGCATCGTCAAGCCGGCAGCGCTTGCGTGGATCCTTCAATCGAAAACCAGCTGCGGCAATACCAGGCTGATTTGCGGGATGTAGGTCACCATCATCAGGAAGACGAGCAGGACCGACAACCACGGCAGCGCAGCCCGCGTGACCTGCACCAGGCTCATGCCGGTGATGCCGCTGGTGACGAACAGGTTCAATCCCACCGGCGGCGTGATCATCCCGATCTCCATGTTGACGACCATGATGATGCCGAGGTGAATCGGATCGATGCCGAGGTGAGTGGCGATCGGAAAGAAGATCGGCGCCAGAATCAGGATGATGCCGGTGGGCTCCATGAAATTGCCCGCGACCAGAAGGATGAGGTTGACCACCAGCAGGAACATCCACGGGGCCATGCCGGCGGCGACGATGTGTTCCGCGATGGTCTGCGGGATGCGTTCGGTCGTCAGTACGTGGGCAAACAACAGGGCATTGGCGACGATGAACATCAGCATCACGGTTGTCTTGCCGGATTCCATCAGCACTTCGGGCAGTTGGCGTACGCCGATGTCGCGATAGACGAAGATTGCGATGAACGTGGCGTACACGGCGGCGACGGCCGCCGCCTCGGTCGGCGTGAACACGCCGCCGTAGATGCCGCCCATGATGATGACCAGCAGGGCCAGGCCCCAGATCGAGTCCTTGAATGCGATCAGCAATTCGCGCGAACTGGCGCGCTCGGTGCGCGTGAGCGTCAGCTTGCCGGCACGCCACCAGACCGCCGCCGCCAGCATGCTGGACAGCAGCAGGCCGGGGAGGATGCCGGCCATGAACATGCGCCCGACCGAGAGCTCGGTGACCGAGGCATAGACCACCATCACGATGGATGGCGGGATGAGGATGCCCAGCGTTCCCGCGTTGCAGATCACCCCGGCGGCAAAGGCCTTCGGGTAGCCGCTCCTGACCATGCCGGCGATCACGATGGAGCCGATCGCCACCACGGTGGCCGGACTCGATCCGGACACCGCGGCAAACAGCGTGCAGGCCAGCACGCTGGCAATGGCCAGTCCGCCGCGCAGATGGCCGACGGCCGCCACCGCAAAGCGCACCATGCGCTTGGCCACGCCGCCGGTGCTCATCATGGTGCCGGCCAGGATGAAAAACGGGATCGACATCAGCGTGTAGTGCTCGCTGGTCTCATACAGCTTGATCGACAGGCTGGCCAGCGAATCTTCGGCGAAGAACAGGATCGTCAGCATGCTGGACAGGCCCAGGGAAATGGCCACCGGCATGCCTAGCGCCATCAGGAGGAAGAGCGAAACGAAGAGGAATGCGGTGCTCATGGGGCATCCCCGCTTTTGAGCCTGAGCGCGTCGTCTGCTTCGTTGCCGAGGTGCAGCCGGTCGGACCGGCCGGTGATCAGTGCCCACAGGACCTGCCCGAGCCTTAGCACCAGCAGCAGGTAGCCGATGGGCAGGATGGACCGTACGATCCAGATGGGGATGGGCAGGTCTTCCATCTCGATGCCGATAAGCTTCATCTTGCTGACGTAGACCCACGAGCCGTAGATCACGAGGCCGGCATAGAGCAGGCATAGCAAGACGACGACGATGGATATCGCGCGGCGCAATCCGGGAGGAAAGCGCTTGATCAACGCGTCGACGCCGATGTGCGCGCCCGTCCGCACGCCATACGAGATGCCGACAAAAATCATGGCAGCGAAAAACACCGTGGACAGTTCCAGCGCCCACGGGAAACCGGAATTGAATCCATAGCGCATGACCACCTGCAGGAAGGTCAGCAGCGTCATCAGCGCAAGCATGACGATGACGATCAGTTCCTCGATGCGGTCGAGAATCTTCATAGAGTGCCCGCCGGGCCTGCCCAACAATGCAGGCCCTGAAAAAGAGGCCGTCGGGCCGGCCCCACAGCCTTAGCGCTCGTTGGCCTTGAGTGCGGCGTCGATGACGTCGCGGCCGATCTCAGGCTCGAACTGTTTCCACACCGGGGCCATGGCCTTGCGCCACTGGTTGAGTTCGGCCCGGGTCATGGGCAACACTTCGGCCTTCTTGTCGTCGATCACTTTCTGGCGGAAATTGGCGGCTTCGTCAAAGGCGATCTTGTTGCCGTATTTGATCGACTCGACCATCGCCTCGTTCAAGCCTTTGCGGATGTTCGGGGGCAAGCCGTTCCACCAGCCCGCGTTGGTGACGACCATGTAGTCGAGCACGCCATGGTCGGATTCCATGATGTATTTCTGGACCTCGTGGAATTTCTTGGTGTAGGTGTTCGACCACGGGTTTTCGGTGCCATCCACCACGCCCGATTGCAGTGCCTGGTAGACCTCGGCGAAGGCGAGTTTCTGCGGGTTGGCGCCGACGGCCTTGAATTGCGCTTCGAGCACGTCCGAGCTCTGGATCCGGAATTTCAGGCCTTTCGCATCCGCGGGTGTGCGCAGCGGCTTGTTGGCCGACAGCTGCTTCATGCCGTTGTGCAGGTAACCGAGGCCCTTGATGCCTTTATCCGTCATGGAGTTCAGCAGCGCCTGGCCCACCGGGCCATCCTGGAAGCGGTCGACCGCCTGGATGTTGTCGAACAGGAAAGGCAGATCGAAGACCTGCAGTTTCTTGGTGTATTTGCCGAATTTGGCCAGCGAGGGCGCGATGATCTGCACGTCCCCGAGCAGCAGGGCTTCCATCTCCTTGCCGTCGCCGTAGAGCTGGCTGTTCGGGAAGACCTGTACTTCGACCACGCCTGGAAACTTCTTCTCGGCCAGTTCCTTGAATTTCAGTGCGGCCTGCCCCTTGGGTGACTGGTCGGCCACGACGTGGGAATACTTGATGACGATGGGGGCTGCACTGGCTGTATGTGCGATGAGAAACGCGGCCGCGATGGCCAGGAAACGCAGTGACAATGACATGATGCTCTCCCTGTTTTTAATGATCGGTTCGGGTGCCCATAGTTGGTATTTATAGCGCAAATCCGCCGAGCGGGTAGGAGATGGGTGTGACAGGTCAGGCGTGTGCGGCGGGCCGCCTCCGGTGTCGCCATGGTTTCGACGTCGAGCGCCCCGTCATCCGCCCGGCGCTGAACGGCATGATGGCGGCGGTTGCGCCGATCTGTTCGTCAGGGTTAGCGAGCCGACAGGTAGCGTGGAAAGGCATGTTTGTCGAGCAGGATCTCGATGAGGTTGATCGTGCCGGTCAGGTCGGCGTTTGCGAACAGGGCGTCGAGCGCGGCCTCGCTTTCGATGCGGTAATGATTGACTCCGAACGATTGCGCGAGCAGGCCGAAATCGGGGTTGGTGAAGTCGCAGTCGATGTAGCGCTCGCCATAGAGCTGGAATTGGTTCTTGCGGATGAGCGAGAGCGTGCCGTTGTTGATCACCACCACGTTGAGCGGGATGCCGTAGTTCACCGCAGTCATCATTTCCATGCAGCACATCTGGAAGCCGCCGTCACCGAGGATGGCGAAGGTGGGGCTGTCTTTCGCAAAGCAGCGCGCGCCGATGGCGGCGGGGATCGCGTGGCCCAGCGACGAAATACCGGAATTGGGGAAGTAGTGGTTGCGGTCGGAGACGTCGAAGTAGCTCTGCGCGAAGACGATGTTGTCGTCGAACACCAGGGCGTTGTGCGGGAAGTGCCGCGCGAGCCGGCTGAAGAACCCCTGCATCAGGCGGAAGGACTGAGCCGATGCCGCGTCGGGTTCATCGGCCGTCAGGACGGTGGCGCGCCGATGGCCATCGAGACGATCCACCGTCTTGGGCGGCATGGCGTCGGCCCGGAGGGTGGCGAGGAGGTCTTCCGCCACGGCGCGGATGTCGCCGCAGATCGCCACGTCGGGCTGGAACACGCGGCCGAGTTGCGCCGCGTCGCGGTCGACCTGGGCAATTTTCTTGCCGCCCAGCAATTTGGCGTCCCACAGATAGCTGGTGCGTTCGTTGAAGCTGGCGCCGAGGAAGACCAGCAGATCGGCGTGATCGACGAGGTAGCGATAGGCATCGCCGTTGGACGTGACGCCGAGACAGCCGAGCGACAGGGGCGAGCCCTCGGCGACCACGCCCTTGGCCTTGAGGCTGGTGGTGACCGGAATGTTGAATTGTGTCGCCAGGGCAGCGACGACGTCGCGTGCCCCTGCCTGGATGCAGCCGTAGCCGGCGACGATGACCGGGGTGTGCGCGGCGCGCAGCAGCTCGGCGAGTTCGGCGATCGAGGCTGTGTGCCGGACGGCGGCCTTGCGCGGAAAGTGGATCTGGTCGAGCACGCTGTCGTCGACGCTCTCCTTCTGCACGTTGTAGGGGATCGACAGCAGCACCGGCCCGGGTTCACGTCCAAGCAGCGCCTGTGCAGCCTGGTTCAGCACCTGGCCCAGATAGTCGGTGCGTTCGATGAGCTTGTGGTAGCGGGTGACGCTGGCGAACAGCGCGCCCTGGTCGATGGCACCGCCTTCCCCCGAGCTTTCCTGCAGGCCGCCGCGGCCGAAGATGTAGGTGGAGGTCTCGCCGGTGATCGCCAGCACCGGAAGCCGTTCGGCATAGGCGTTGGCGATGCCGGTCAGCAGATTGGTCGCGCCGGGGCCCGCCGTGGCGATGCAGGCCGCGGGCTGATGCGAGATCCGTGCGTAGCCGCCCGCCATGAAGGCCGCACCCTGCTCGTGCTTGACCAGCACGCTCTTCACGCCCGAATCGTGCAGGCGGTCGTAGATGGGCAGCACGTGCGCACCCGGCATGCCGAAGATGTGGTCGATGCCCAGGCGTTCCAGATACCGGACGATCAGTTCGCTGACGGAAATGTTCATGTGCTTGTTATGGGATGGGCAATCTCGCGCCTCCGACGCGCGTCGACGCATCCGGAGTACCGGATTTGAGCACAAGACGCCGTGCGGGAAAACCTTGACGGCGTCGTAAAACCGCCCTGCCCATGAGGTCTTTGGCCGTGCGGCGGCAAAATGGTGACGTATGCTGCCGGCCTATGCGCATGCCGCCATGCATCGTTTTCATGAGGAGAAACAGTCGCGAGCATCCGGTTTTCCGTCTTCATCGCCACCAGCCTGGATGGATTCATTGCCCGACCGGACGGCAATCTCGACTGGCTGATCGGCGCCACCGATTCGACCGACGACCATGGCTATGCCGACTTCATGGCGGGCATCGACGCGCTGGCGATGGGGCGCAATACCTTCGAAACAGCGCTGACGTTCGGGGAATGTCCCTATCCCGGACGCAGGGTGGTCGTGTTCAGCCCGGTATCGCAGGATATCCCTCTCGAGCACGTCCGGACCCGGACCTATGAAAGCAGATTCGTGCAGAGCACCTACCGCGTGCTCGGCAACCCGCCCGCTTCCACCTGAAGAAGACGGAAGCGGGCGGATGATTCAGGCGTGCGCCAGGTGCTGCTCGATCTCGATGAAGGTATTGGCCACTTCGGTGGTTTCGACGTTGACCCCCAGCTGTTTGCACAACTGCGACAGCGACAGCAGGCCGCGCACCATTTGTCGGCCGCCGGTGTGCTCGATCACCAGGGCATGCTGCCGACCGCGTGCCTTAAGCGTTTCCAGCACGTGGCCGACGCGGGCATGGGCGATGTCGTCGTAGTCGACCGCTTCCAGCCGTTCCACCGGCGTCATGATGTCGGCCACCAGCACTTCGTCGCGGCGGATGCCGCGGCTTTGCACGACCTGCATGGGCTTCTCGCCGTGGATGTCGGTGCGGGTCACCAGGCCGGCGACGCGGTCCTGGCTGTCCATGACGAACAGCAGGCGCACCTTGCGGCGGATCATGCGCTCTTCCGCCTGCTTGATGGTGTCGCCGGGCGTAGCGATGAAGGCCGTCAGGCGACGAAAGTCGGTCATGACGTCGAGCGCCGGGTTATCCAGCTCAACCCGCTCGGGCAGGATGCAGGCAGGGCGCAGCAGGCCGGCGCTCTTGTCGAGATTGCGGGCGGGCAGGCGGGTGTAGGTCAGGGTCATGTCGGATCTCCTTGCATCGTTTTCTGGACTCCAGGCGCGCACGCCTTGCATGCGGCTGGAAGTAACCATCCTGTTCCTCGGCGTGCCCGCTGTCCATTCAAGATTTTTTAGTCGGACATAAATGGTTCTTGCTCGATCCGCGACAGGGCGTGGCGCAATGCCGGCTTTTCAAGGCATCCGAATCGGGTTGCAGGCGAACCTAGCCGGCCTGCAACAGCAGCTTCTGGAATGCGGCCTCGAACAATTTGACGCCGTCGTCCTGCAGGGTATTGCCGACGGCATCCATGTCGAGGCCCAGGCGGGCCAGTTCCGCCAGCTGTGCCTCGGCTTCAGCGACGCCTTGCGCCACACGCGGCACCGGATCGCCGTGGTCGCGCAGTGCGGCGAGCGTCTTGTCGGGCAGGGTATTGATGGTTTCCGGGCCGATCAGCGGCTCGACATACAGCAGGTCGCGGTAGTCCGGATTCTTCACGCCGGTGCTCGCCCACAGCAGGTACTGCGGTGTGGCGCCCTGCTGCGCCAGCGTGGCGAAGGCCTCGCCATGAAAAATCCGCAGATAGCGTTGATACGCGAGCTTGGCCATCGCCACCGCGGCCTTGCCGCGCAGCGACAGCGCCGCCTGGGTGCCGATGGCGGTCAATTGCGTGTCGACCAGCGTATCGACGCGCGACAGGAACAGGCTGGCCACCGCCTTGCTGCGGCGCACGTCGGCGCCGGCTTGCACGCGTGCGCTGAGGCCGCGGATATAGGCATGGAAGACCGCCTCGGTCTGGGCTATCGAGAACAGCAGGGTCACGTTGACGTTGATGCCGAGCGTGGTCAGCGCTTCGAATGCGCTGACGCCTTCGGGCGTGCCCGGCACCTTGATGAGCAGGTTGCGGCGGTTCACGGCGGCGGACAGGCGTTGCGCCTCTTCCACCGTGCGCGTCGAGTCGTAGGCCCAGCGCGGCGCGACTTCCAGGCTGACGTAGCCGTCGTTGCCGCCGCTGGCTTCATGGGTGGGCAGCAGCAGATCGCAGGCAGCTTGGATGTCGGGGATGACCAGCGCCTCGTAGCGCCGCTCGACATCCGGTTCGCCGGCTTTCAACCGTGCCAGGTCGTCGGCGTAGTAGGGACTGGTGGCCAGGGCGTTCTGGAAGATCGACGGATTCGAGGTTACGCCCGAGACGCCGTCCTCGGCGATCAGCCTGGCCAGCGTGCCGTCATGGAGCAGGCTGCGCGACAGGTTGTCCAGCCAGAGGCTCTGGCCGAGGGTGGTGACGTGTTGCGTGGTGTTCATGGGCGGTCCTCGCATGAGTGAGATGTTCAGGATAGAACATGTGCATGACGGCAAGTTCAACGGACCGGGTCGATCCGTGCCAGAAGCCGCGCCTGTGCTAGACTCCGGCGCATTCTTTCGGCTTTTTTCCGGCTAAATTCCATGTCTGGCAGCACACTCGGCAAACTGTTCTGTGTCACCGTGTTCGGCGAATCGCATGGCCCTGCCATCGGCTGCGTGGTCGACGGCTGTCCGCCCGGCATGGCGCTTGCCGAAGCCGACATCCAGCACGACCTCGACCGCCGCAAGCCCGGCACCTCGCGCCACGTCACCCAGCGCCGCGAATCCGATACCGTCGAGATTCTCTCCGGTTTGTATGAAGGGAAGACGACAGGCACGCCGATCGCGTTGCTGATCCGCAACGAGGACCAGCGCAGCAAGGACTACGGCAACATCGCCGAGACCTTCCGCCCGGGCCATGCCGACTACACCTATACGCAGAAATACGGTTTCCGCGACCCGCGCGGCGGCGGCCGCTCGTCGGCACGCTTGACCGCGCCCATCGTCGGCGCCGGCGCCATCGCCAAGAAATGGCTGGCTGAAAAATACGGCATCGTCATCCGCGGCTACATGAGCGCGCTGGGCCCGATCGACGTGCCCTTCGAATCATGGGACGAGATCGGCAACAATGCCTTCTTCGCGCCCAGTGCCGCCATCGTGCCCAAGCTCGAGGAATACATGGACGCGCTCAGGAAGTCGGGCGACTCGGTCGGCGCCAGGATCAGCGTGATGGCCGAGAACGTGCCGCCCGGCTGGGGCGAGCCGCTCTACGACAAGCTCGATGCCGATCTCGCCCACGCGCTGATGGGCCTCAACGCTGTCAAGGGTGTGGAGATCGGCGACGGCATGGAGGCGGCGCGGCAACTGGGCACCGAACACCGCGACGAGATCACGCCCGCAGGCTTCCTCTCCAACCACGCCGGCGGCGTGCTCGGCGGCATCTCGTCCGGCCAGACCGTCGTCGCGCACATTGCGATCAAACCCACCTCGTCGATGCGCCTTCCTGGCCGCTCGGTCGACCTGCACGGCCAGCCGATCGAGGTCGTCACCCACGGCCGCCACGATCCCTGCGTCGGCATCCGCGCCACCCCGATCGCCGAGGCGCTGATGGCGATCGTGCTGATGGATCACGCACTGCGCCATCGCGCGCAATGCGGTGACGTGGCCAGCGGCACGCCGGTGGTGCCGGGCCGGGCGGGCTGACCGTACCGTCCGCATGATGCAGCGCCTCATTCTCGCGCTGCTGTTCTGGATCGCGTTCGGCCCCGCCGAGGCCGCATCGCTCGCCGTCGTCGATGCCCAGATCGCCGCGCATCCGGGCGCGACCGGTGCCTACGTCCTCGATACCGGCGAGGAGGCGCTGCTGGCGCGTGCCTGGCTCGCCGACCACGCCGAGCGCTCGATCGAGGTGCAGTATTTCATCTGGAGCACCGACAACATCGGCATCCTGGCTGCCGAAGCGCTGCTGCGCGCAGCGGATCGCGGCGTCAAGGTGCGCGTCATCGTCGATGACATGCTGATCGACGTGCCCGACAAGACGCTGTTGGCCCTGGCCAGGCATCCCAATATCGAGATTCGCATCTACAACCCCGTGCATCATGTCGGCACGCCGTTCTACAAGCGCGCGCTCAACGTGCTGACGGATTTCCGCGGGGCGAACCAGCGCATGCACGACAAGACCTTCATCGTGGATGGAAAGGTGGCGATCACCGGCGGCCGCAACATGGCGGACGAATATTTCAATTACGACCACGCCTACAATTTTCGCGACCGCGATGCGCTGCTGCTGGGTGCGGCGGTCAAGACCATGCAGGCGAGCTTCGCCGCCTTCTGGGACAGCCCGCTCGCGGTGCCCGTGGCGTCGCGCTATGACGGCTGGGGCCTGATGAAGAAAAATGTGCATGTCGACGACGCCGAGGTGCAGCAGGTGTTCGACGATTTGCATGACTATGCCCGCTCGCCCGAGAACCTTGCGCCCGAGGTGCGCGAGGCGATCAACGCGACGCCGGAAAGCTTCGATCGTCTGGCGCGCGAATTGGCGTGGGGGCGGGTCGAGTTCATCCACGACATCCCCGGCAAGAACGACAACCGCTGGCGGCTGAATGGGGGCGGCCAGACCTCGGCGGCCCTGGCGCAGCTGGTGGAGACGGCGCGCGAATCGATGGTCATCGAGTCGCCTTATCTGGTGCTGTCCGACAAGGCGTTGGCGCTGTTCAAGGCCGCCGTCGCGCGCGGGGTCAAGGTGCGCATCCTGACCAATTCGCTCGCGTCCACAGACAACTTCCCGGCATTCTCGGGCTATCGCAATCAACGCAGGAAACTGCTGAAAATGGGCCTGGAAATTCATGAATACAAGCCCGATCCCGCCAACCGGAAGATGTTGATGTCGCGGGTGAACCCGCCCGACACGCCGCCGGTGTTCGCCTTGCATGCCAAGAGCATGGTGGTGGACGGTCGGATCGCGTACATCGGGACCTACAACCTCGATCCGCGTTCGGAAAACCTCAACACCGAGGTCGGCGTGGTCGTGCGCCATGCGGCGCTGGCAAGGCAGGTGCAAGCCCTGATCGAAGCCGACATGCAGCCTGAAAACAGCTGGAACGCGGCGGACGAGCCTGACCAGTACGTCCCGTTGACCAAGCGCGGCCAGATGCGCTTGTGGCAGTTGCTGCCGCTCAAGCCCGTGCTGTGAGCGGTCGCTTGGCCTGGATCAGACCCGGGGCATTGCCGAATCCGTGGCTTGCGCTAAGGTTCGAATTCCAGTGAATTGACGGTACGCCAGGGTTTGCCCCATGAAACTTCCCATCAGCCTGAAGATATTCAGCATCACCACCGCGCTACTGGCGCTGATGGTCGTCGTCACCTGGCTGTCGGTGCTCAACTTCCGCCAGCTCAACAACCAGGTGCGAGCACTCTCCGACTACTACCTGCCGCTGCAGCAGCAGGTGGCGAGCGTGGAAATCCTCATTCGCGACCAGATGGTGCGCATGGAGCGGGTGATGGCGGGCATGGAGGCGGCCAAACCCGATCCCGAATACATCGCGAAGGAGTCGAACGCCTTCGACATGCGCGGGATCAATGCCGACCAGATCGTCGATTCCTCGCTGCGCATGCTGAACGAAGCGATGGCGGAAAAGGGCATCGAACTCGACCGCGTCACGCTTGCCGTGCTGGGCAAGGAATTGCCATCCATCCAGACCGCCCGCCAGCATTTCCACGCGACTTTTCGCCAGTTTCAGATCGAGGCCCAGGAAGGGACGCCGCGCTCGGAAAAAATCGTGCGCGACGCCCTGCTGCGCGAGAAGGACGCCGTCGACGTCGAGATCGGCAAGACCATCGACCTGCTCAACAAGCTGACCCAGGACACCGCTAGCCAGGCCAAGGCCGAGGAGGCGCGCGCCACCACCCTCAACTGGATCGTCACCGCCATCGCCACCGCGCTCGGGCTGATCTTCGCCGCGTTCGTCACGCGCTCACTGGTCGACCCGGTCAAGCGCCTCTTGGGCGGCACGCGCGCGGTGGAAGCGGGCGACCTCGACGTCGAAATTCTGGTACGGACCCACGACGAACTAGCCACGCTCGCCACCTCCTTCAACCACATGGTGGTCGGGCTACGCGAGAAGGAGCGTATCCGCACAACCTTCGGCCAGTATGTCGATCCACGCATCGTCAAGAGCCTGCTGGAAAGCCGCATCCCGGCCGACAAGGGCGAGCGCCAGGTGATGACCGTGTTCTTCTCCGACCTGGCCGGCTTCACCCGCATGTGTGAAGGCCTCACGCCGGATGCCGCGGTGCGCTTCCTCAACCGCTACTTCTCGATGATGGCCGAGGTGATCCGCGGCCGGCAGGGCATCGTCGACAAATACATCGGCGACTCGGTCATGGCCTTCTGGGGTCCACCCTTCACCGATGCCGCCGACCACGCACGGCTTGGCTGCCTCGCCGCGCTCGAGCAGATGAAGAAGATGGACGACTTCCGTACGGGCCTGCCCGACCTCTTCGGCGTCTGCCACGGCCTGCCCGAGGTCAACGTGCGCATGGGCATCGCCAGCGGCGACGTGACGGTCGGCAACATCGGCTCCGAGACCTCGCGCGGCTACACCGTCATCGGTGACACCGTGAATCTCGCGTCACGGCTGGAGCAGGCCAACAAGTTCTACGGCACGCGCATCCTGGTCAGCGAGGGCACGCGCGACCTGGCAGGCGACACGCTGGCCTTCCGCGAGATCGACAGCCTGCGCGTCGCCGGCAAGTTGGAGCCGGTGCGGGTGTACGAGCTGCTGGGGCTGGCTGCCGAGGCGAGCGACACCACGCGCAAGGCGGTGCAGGCGTATGAAGAAGGTCTCGCGCGCTACCGCGCGCAGGAGTGGGAGGCAGCCGAGGCGGCGTTCCGTGTATGCCTGGCGAATGCGCCGGGCGACCAGCCCAGTCAGGTCATGCTGGAGCGTATTGCGGCGTTCCGGCAGACGCCGCCGGAGACAGGGTGGGATGGGGTTTGGGTGGCAGCGAGTAAATAGGCGTGCGCCCCGGTCACGTCATTTGACCGCACCGAATCCCGGCTGCGACAAAGATGCCAGGGCCCGGAATGCAGGCTTGGCAAAATAGTAGCCTTGGAACAACTCGACACCGAAGCCTTGCAAGGTCTCCAGTTCTTCCCGGGTTTCGATACCCTCGGCAATCACCCGGACGTCCAGCTCATTGCACACTTGGATGATGCCGCGAGCGATCGCCCGCCGCCCCTTGTCCTGGTCGATGTTGCGGATCAAGGCCATGTCGAGTTTGACCAGATCGGTCTGGATTTCAGCCAGGAGGTTCAGGCCTGAGTAGCCGGCGCCGAAATCGTCGATGGCGGTCAGAAAGCCCCGTTGCTGGTAGTGCTGCACGATCTCGCGCAGGTGGGCATGGTCGTCGACCTTCTCGCCTTCGGTGATCTCGAAAATGATGCGCTCGATTGGAAATCCGAACCTCTCGGCAGCCTCGAGCGTGGTACGGATGCACAACTCCGGGCGATAGACGGCGTTCGGCATGAAATTGATGCTGAGGAAGCAAGGGACACCGAGCTCGCTGGCGATCTCGATCGCCTTGACGCGGCAGGCCTGGTCGAAGCGGTAGCGGTTGGCTTCATTCACGTGCTCAAAGATCTGCCCGGCCGGCTCGTTTTGCAGGCCGCGGACCAGGGCCTCCTGGGCGAAGATCTCGTGGGTTGTGGTGTTCACGATCGGCTGGAACGCCATGGTGAAATCAAAGTCTAGCCCTGCGCCGTTGGCGCATTCGATACAACTGAGTGCCCGATAGTTTTTCTCTGTACTCAACGCGAGATACTCCGAAATAAGGATGAGGCGATTGCGCGACTGATCGCCGTTCTTGGTTCGATCATGATTCGCCCTGGACGTTGGAGCTGCGCAGCCAGCGTTGCTTGATTACTCGACGACGCCCTCATCCCCATGACATGTACACCCCGGCTCGGTGCTGCTCGTGTTGTCGCAGCAGATGATCTTGCCGGCGCGGCAACCGCAGACGCCCTTGTGTCCGGAGCAGCAGTTGATCTGGGCCACGCGGTCGCCTTTGGCGCGGGCGAGGCAGGCCTGGGCTGCGACCGCGTCGTGCCGGGCGGTGGCGAGCAGGGCGCTGGCGTTCGAGTCGGCTGCAGCCGGCAGCGAGAAGAATAGCGGGGCGAAAGCCAGGACGGCGAGCAGGGGTCGGATGTGCATGGAAGTCTCCTTGTGAGAAACGGGCTGCCTCACTATAGCCGATCGGGCGCGGTCTTACGCGTCGCGCAGCAGCAGCCCGAGCATCAGCGCGGCGCAAACCAGGATCCCCGCCAGCAGCTCGAAGGCGCTGCCGTAGCCGGCGACGCCGACCATCCAGCCGGTGAGCACCGGGCCGATCGACTGGCCGACGTCCATCACCGTGCGCAGCACGCCCATCGACGAGCCGTAACGGCCGTCGCGGGTGAGGTCGGCGACGAGCGCGGAGGTGGACGAGGTGACGGTGGCGAAGCCGACGCCAAACGCCAGGCTCAGCAGCGACAGCGTGAGGAAGCCGGGGGCTACAGGCAGCAGCACGACGCTCGTAGCGCCAACCAGCAGGCCGGGCAGGATGACGCGCCGTCGCCCCACGCGGTCGGACACCTTGCCCATCAGCGGCTTGGCGAACACGATGCTGACCAGCTGCACGCCGAGGATGACGCCGATTTCCCACGCCGGGATGCCGAGCGAGGACGCGTACAGCGCGAGGAAGGCCTCGACGGCGCCGAACACCAGGTACTGCGCGGCCTCGGTCAGGCTCACCAGCATGATGCGGCGATCGCGCAGCACGGTGGCGAGGCTCGCCCAGAAATGCGGCAGTTCGAGCTTCTTTTTCGGCTGCGGGGTGTGGTCGGCGAGCAGCAGGCCGACCCCCAGCGCCAGCACGCCGCTGACGGCGCAGGCGAGGTAGACGGCGTGGAAACTCGCCAGCGAGATCAGGCTGCCGCCCAGAAAGGGCGCGATCGAACGCCCGACGATGGTGACCGAGGAATAGGTGGAGAGCCGGGCCGCGCGGTCGGTCGTGTAGCGTTCGGCGATCGCCGCGTTCGCCACGGTGCCGAAAATCGCGGTGGCGAAGCCGTGGTAGAAGCGCACGGCCATCAATTGCGCGGCGGTGCCGACCAGCAGATACAGGAAGGGCGCAGTGGCGAACACGAGCAGCGAGGCCAGCAGCAGGCGCCGCGAGCCGAGATGGTCGGACAGCGCGCCGGCGGGGTAGCTGATGAGGATTCCCGGAATCGTCGAGGCCATGACGATCCAGCCGATTTCGGCCGGCGTGGCGTGGAGCGCGTGGGCGAACAGCGGCAGGACCGGGGTTTTCGACAGCGTGGAGCTCAGGATGGCCAGCCCGCCGATGAGCGAAATCAGGACGAAGAAGGACGGGCGGGCGGGTTTCATCGGGGACAGCTGCGGGGACGCGGTCGGGTTTGCCTAGAATGTAGTGGAAATCCTGCCGTGTGCGAATCCCGAGGAAGCGTGGAAACCCCTAACCCGCCTGTCAGCGCCCCGCCGGTCCTGTTTGGCGCATTCGACCGCCACAACTTCGGCGACCTGCTGTTTCCCCATCTGCTGACGGCTCTGCTGCCCGGCCAGCCCTTCTCGTTTGCGGGACTGATCGAGTGCGATCTGCAGGCCTTCGGCGGCCACCGGGTCAACGCGCTGGGCGCGGCGCGGCCCGCCCGGCTGATCCATGCGGGTGGCGAGCTGTTGACCTGCACGGCCTGGCAGGCTGCAGTCATGCTGCTCGATCCGGATGCGGCGGCAGGCGCGATCGCGCGCTACGACAGCGACCCGGCTGCGGCTGCCGCATGGGCGGCCCGCCAGCTTGGCACGCCACGCCTCGCACCCTATGTGGCGGGACGCGAGGTACTACTGACGCCGGGCGGGACCTTGATCTTCAATGCCGTGGGCGGCGTGGACTGGAGGCATCTGCCGCTTGCGCATCGCGAAGCGGTGAAGACAACCCTCGGGCAGGCGGACTGGGTCAGCGTGCGGGACCATCTGACGCAGGCCGCACTGCGAGCAGAGGGCCTCGATTTCCCGCTGTGTCCCGATCCGGCCGTGATGGTGGCGGACCGTTTCGGCGAGACGATTGCAGCGCACCAGCGGCAGGGCGCAGTACAGGCGATGCGGGAGGCCTTTCCCGATGGCTACCTGGCGGTCCAGTTCAGCGCCGACTTCGGCGACGACGCCACGCTGGATGCCCTGGCGCGGGAGTTGTCCGGGGTGGCGGTGGAGACCGGGCTGGGGCTGGTGTTCTATCGGGCCGGTGCGGCCCCCTGGCACGACGATGCAAAGCTCTACGCACAATTGCAGCAGCGGCTGCCGCCCGGCGCGGCGTGCCTGTTCGGATCGCTGCATCTGTGGGACATCTGCGCGCTGATCGCCGCCAGCCGTGGCGCGGTCGGCAGCAGCCTACACGGGCGGATCGTCGCGCTGGCCCATGGCCTGCCGCGGGTCAGCCTGATCCCGCCTCAGCAGGGCGTGCGCCCGGTCAAGACCGCCGCCTTCGCCGAAACCTGGGAGCCGGATGCGGTCCGCCGCAGCGTGACGGTCGAGGCGCTCGAACGCGCAATGATGCAGGCGCTGGCCGTGCCTGCTGGCGTGCTGCGGGACAACGCGGCGCATCTGCGCGAGCGTTATCTGCACAGCCAGGCGCAGTGGACAGGCTTGCTGATATCCGGATCGGGCCGGCCAGGCGGTCTTGCGCAATAATCCGGAAACTCTACAAAAACGACCTTCACACCATGCCGACCGTTCCGCTGTCTCCCACCGACCTGCGCCTGACCATCGACCCCGCCACGCTCGGGTTCGCCGACACCGCCGAACTGGCGGACGAGGCCCTGCCCTGGATCGGCCAGGCGCGCGCCGAGGCGGCGGCCCGCTTCGGCCTCGGCATGGACCAGCCCAACTACAACCTGTTCGTGCTGGGCGAGGTCGGCAGCGGCCGCTCCTCGCTGCTCCGGCAGGCGATGGTCGAGGCCGCAGCGAACCGGAAGGTGCCGCCGGACCTGTGTTACCTGCACAACTTCGACACGCCCGAGCGCCCCCTGGCCCTGCGCTTGCCGGCCGGCGAAGGACGGCTGCTGCGCCAGCTGCTGGCGCAGGCGGTGAAGAACCTGCAGGCCGACATCCCGCTGCAGCTTGGCGGACAGGACTACAAGACCGAGAGCGAACGCATCGAGAAGGCCTGGAAGGACGACGTGGCGCGGCACTATGCCGAGCTGTCGGCGTTTGCCGAGGCGCGCAGCTTTTCGCTGCACCGCGAGGCCGGGCGCATGGTGTTCACCCTCATCGGCAAGAAGGGGCAGGCGCTCACGGAGGACGAGGTGCTGGCGCTGCCGAAGACGCGCCGCGCGGCGGTGGAGCAGGCCGAGCAGGAGCTGCGCGCCGAGATCGCCCGCTACATCGAGAAGACCCAGCCGCTGGAGCGCGCGATGAACGAAGCGCTGGCGGCGCTGCGGCGGCAGGTGGTGAGGCCGCTGGTCGAACGCGAGCTGCAGGCGATCCGTGACGGGCTGAGGAAGCAGATCAAGGATGCCGCCAAGCTCAACGCCTGGCTCGATGCGCTGGAACGCGACCTGTTCGACAACCTGGAGCTGTTCAATGGCGGCGAGGACGAAGAAGGGCGGCAGGAGGAATTGCAGGCCGCGCTGGCGCGCTACCGGGTCAACCTCGTCGTGGACAACGGCGGGCTGACGGGTGCGCCCGTGATCGTCGAGGACAACCCGCTGTTCCGCGCGCTGTTCGGCAGCATCGAATACCAGTCCGAAAACGATGTGCTGGTGACCGACTTTTCGCGCATCCGCGCCGGCAGCCTGCTGCAGGCGCATGGCGGCTTTCTGATGCTGCATCTGCGCGACGTGCTGGCCGATCCGCTGGTGTGGGAGAAGCTGCGGCGCTTCCTGCGCAGCGGGCGGCTGCAGATCGAGGAGCCGGGCGTGTCGTTCTCGCCGATCGCTGCAGTATCGCTGGTGCCGGAGGCGGTCGACGTCGAAGTCAAGCTCGTGCTGATCGGCTCGCGCGACCAGTATTACGAACTGCAGGAGGCCGCGCCGGAGTTCACCCGCCATTTCCGCGCCAAGGTGGATTTTGCCGACAGCTTCCTGGCCAGTGCCACCACCCGCCGTGCCTCGGCGATTTTTGTCGCCCACGTCTGCCGCGAACATGGCCTGCCGCACTTCTCGGCGGCGGCGGTGGCGCGCCTGCTCGAGGAGTCGCATCGCGAGGCGGGCGACCAGGCACGCGAGAGCGCGATCTTTGCGCGGACCGAGGCGATGGTGATGGAAAGTGCGGCGATCTGCCGTGCGCGCGGACCGGGTCAGGTGACAGCGGCGGATGTCGAGACGGCGCTCGCCGCGCATGCCGCGCGCCACGATTACCCCGAACAGCGGCTGCGCGAGGAGATCGCCGAAGGCGACGTGCTGATCGACCTCTACGGCGAGCGCCTGGGTCAGGTCAACGGCCTCACCCAGATCGACCTCGGCGATTACCGCTTCGGCCTGCCGGTGCGGCTGTCGGCACGCGTCCATGCCGGCGAGGACGGCCTGCTCAACATCGAGCGCGAGGTCGAACTGTCCGGTCCGATCCACGACAAGGGTGTGTTCATCCTGCAGTCCTACCTGGCTGCGCTGTTCGCACATCTGGCGCCGCTGTCCCTCAACGCCTCGATCGCCTTCGAACAGCAATATCACGAAGTGGAAGGGGATTCCGCCTCCTGCGCCGAGCTCTATGCCCTGCTGTCGGCGCTGTCGGGCCTGCCGCTGAAACAGGGCATCGCCGTCACCGGTGCGGTCAACCAGCACGGCGAGGTGCTGCCGGTGGGCGGCATCAACGAAAAGATCGAGGGCTGGTTCGCCGTTTGCGAGACCGCCGGCCTGGACGGCAGCCAGGGCGTGCTGATCCCCGTGCGCAACCGGCGCCATCTGATGCTGGCGCCGCGCGTGGTCGAGGCGGTCGCCGGGGGGCGTTTCCATATCCATACGGCGCAGCTGGCGACCGAAGGGATCGAGCTGCTGACCGGGGTGGCAGCGGGCGAGCCGAACGCAGCGGGACACTATCCCTCCGACAGCGTGTTGGGGCAGGCACAGGAGGCGTTGCTGGCGTTTCGCCGCGCCTGCCAGCAGCAGGAGCATACGCGGGCGCCACGCCGGCATTTCCGTGCTGCCGACCGTCCGCAGCGGCGTTAGCCGCCAGCGGCCGGACGGGGTCTGAACTATAGTGAAAGTCGTTCATTTCTTTGCCAGGAGACGATCATGAACGCACTTCACCGCATGGCGCGCTTTCTCGACGAGCACATGATTCCATTCGACATCGTCGCGCACCCGCACACGCACACCAGCGCCGAAACGGCACGTGCGGCAGGGATTCCGTCCAACCGCGTGGCCAAGGGCGTGCTGCTCGACGGCGTCGGCTGCCAGATGGTGGCGATGATCCCCGCCGATCAGGAAGTCCATCTCGGCAGGCTGGGCCTCGACCACGGCGTGGAATTCAGCCTGGCCGACGAAGCCAGCGTGAGCCGCCTGTTCGGCGAATGCGAGCCCGGCGTGGTACCGGGCCTGCCGAATGCCTGGGGCGTGGAAATGGTGTGGGACGACGATCTGATGGCGCAGCCGGATGTCTATCTGGAAGGCGGGGACCACGAACGCCTGCTGCACATCGAAACCCGCTACCTGCGCGACATTTTCGGCGATGCGCCGCACTGCCACTTCAGCCAGCCGCGCATGCAGCACGTTTCTTGATTGCCGTCTCAGCGTGGTGCCAGGGCCATCAGGCGCCGGGCCGATTCGGTAAAGGGTATGAGTTGGCGGATGCGTTCCGTGTCTGGCGGGTGGGCAGCGGCAATGCCGCCCCCATCGCCGTCGCCCGGGTGGAAATAGGCCAGCGCGCCTTTTTCGAGACTGCAGCCGCAGACCTGCGCCGCCAGCAGTGAACCGAGCCAGTCGGCTTCGCGTTCCTGTTGTTTCCACAAAGGGGACAGCTTGAGTGCCAAGCCGAAATCGCCATTGGCTAGCTGCATGGCGTCATCGCCGTCGTGGGTCCAGTAGGGAGGCTTGCCGGAATAGACGGATAGGGCGATGGCGTCCTCGTCGAAGTGGCGCTGTGCAATGTGGACGATTTCGTGTCCGATCACAAACGCCAGTTGGCAGGATGGCAGCTTCTGCGCCGAAGGCGACAACACGATGACATTCGGCGCAAGGGAATAGGCATCGCCCTCGCTGTCGTCCGGTGCACGCTTGAAATGCACGTCGGACAGGCCGGCGAGTTGGGCCATGCGGGTCCAGGTGGGCTGCGGGTCGAGGTCCGAGCATCCGGGACAGGGCGGGTCGGTCCAGGCATAGTGGCGAAAAGTCGGGGCATCCGGGAACCAGACTGCGGCGGCAGGCTGCGCGGCATGCGCATGAAGGAAACTTGCGCACAGAAGCAGGCTCAGACCTACGCCGTATCTGACGCCTGACCATGCTGAATCTGTCAGGGTGAACATCGCTTCCCCTTTCACAATTGCCGCTTCTGTGAATATAGTCGGCCCTGACGCGACTATTCTTGATGGCCCTGCAGCAAGAAACTACCAAGCACGATGAATCAGAATGCAAGAGAACGAGCCTAATCCCCATCGTCAGCTTGGTCGCGGCATGGCCTTCGTCGCCAGCCTGCTGGTTCTGGGAATGTTCTATCTCTATTTCGAGAACAGTCTGCAGGCACGCGATCACCCCAATCGCGACCTGCAACTCGCGCCGGGTGCCGAACTGGTCCTGAAGCGCAGCAGCAACGGACACTATGTTTTTCCGGGGGCGATCAATGGCCGGCCGGTCAGCTTCCTGCTCGACACCGGCGCCACTCTGGTATCGGTGCCGGCCCATCTGGCGGGTGAGCTCGGACTCGAGGCCGGCGCATATCAGCAGTCGATGACCGCCAACGGCACGGTAACCACCCGTGCCACCCGGATCGGCGCACTGGCCTTCGGGCCCTTCGTGCTGCGCAATGTGCCGGCCAGCCTCAATCCCGGCATGGCGGAGGATCAGGTATTGCTGGGCATGAGCGTGCTGAAGCACCTGGAATTCACCCAACGCGGTGACACGCTGGTGTTGCGCCCGCTGGCCGGCGGATGAAAAAAATCTTGGACATCTGAATCTTATGTGTTATCAATACGCCATCTGTTGGATTCAAGCTTTAAATTGCGGTACCTCTGGTAAGCCTTTTTCCTTGAAATTCGATCGATGGAGCATGTCGCTCAATTTTTTTAGATAGATAGGAAACAAGATGGAAACGGGTACTGTTAAGTGGTTCAACGATGCAAAAGGTTTTGGCTTCATCACTCCGGATAACGGCGGCGAGGACCTCTTTGCACATTTCTCCGCAATCAACTCCAGCGGCTTCAAGTCCCTGCAGGAAAACCAGAAAGTCAGCTTCGAAGTGACGACTGGCCCCAAGGGCAAGCAAGCTTCGAACATCCAGGTCATGTCGTAATCTTTTCGACCTGATGTGAAAAAACCCCGGTTCGCCGGGGTTTTTTTATTTATGCCCTCTGGGTATTGATGCCGTTCGGGCATTTTTGCGTTTCAAGCGAGACCTCCCCATGGCGCTCAAAGCCACCATCTACAAAGCCGACCTGCAGATTGCCGACATGGACCGCCACGTCTACGGCGACCATGCGCTGACGATTGCACGCCATCCTTCCGAAACCGACGAACGCATGATGGTGCGGGTGCTGGCCTACGCGCTGCATGCGCAGGAAGGCATCGCCTTCACCAAGGGCCTGTTCGATGTCGACGAGCCGGAAGTGTGGGTGAAGAACCTGGTGGGCGAGATCACACTGTGGATCGATCTCGGCCAGCCCGACGAGGCGCGCATCCGCCGCGCGTGCGGTCGCGCCGAACAGGTCGTGGTGCTGTGCTACAGCAGCAGTTGCGACGTGTGGTGGAAGCAGATCGCCGGCAAACTCACGCGCTTTGCCAATCTGACCGTGTGGCAGCTGCCCGCCGAAACCAGCCAGGCGCTGGCGGCACTGGCCGCACGCAGCATGCGCCTGCAATGCATGGTGCAGGATGGCGAAATCTGGATCAACACCGACACCGCCAGCGTACCGGTGAAGCTGGCTACGCTTCAGGCGGCGGCATAAGCCTCATTTCGCGGGCGGACAGTTCTTGATGCACACCGTCTCGGTCACGCGCTGGCCGCCGCAGCCGACGAAACAGGTGTCGTAGGCCGGCAGGCAGCCGCAGTCGGCCTTGCACTCGGATTTTTCCAGTTGCGTGCGCACGCCTTCGCGCGTCGGCATTACCGGTTCGCGATAGGGCGGCGGGAAATAGGGTCCCGGCCACGGGTCCCACCAGTAAGGGTAGAAGGGATAGCGGTTCATCCAGTCGAACTGCATCTGCATTTCATAGTGCCGCAACGCCGCCGCATACTGCTTCAACTCGAGTTCGTATTTTTTCAACGCATCGAGATAGCGTGCTTCAACCTGGGGCTCGAGCGCTTTCACGCAGGTCTGGTAGCGGGTCTGGCAATCGTTCTGGCAGGTCGCTTTCTTGGCATCGCAGCTCTGCACGCAGGCGCGGCCCTGCGCGTCGGCTGGCGGGATCAGCCGGACGGTCGTCTGGTATTGCGGCGTGGCGCAGCCGGCCAGGACTGCGAACAGGGTGGCCGCGATGAAGCGAAACGGCGAAGCGGGCAGGCGCATGATTCGATCCGCAAAATTAACGATGCCTTCGAAGCATAGGATGGTTTGCGGCTTATGGGGTTCCCAGAAAACGTGTTTCGAGTTCCTGCAGGTTGAGTTCAACCAGGATCTGCTGCAGGCGTTCCCGTGCGTTCCGGCGCGGCGCGTTTGCCTGGGTGGCGATGATGAGTTCGTTCTTCAGCGAGTGCTCCCAGCCCACCAGCTCGGTGACGGTGACCGCATAGCCGTGCGATTCCAGCTGCAGGCAGCGCAGCACGTTGGTCAGCTGGCTGCCGAATTCGCGGGTGTGGATCGGGTGGCGCCAGATTTCCGACAGCGGGGTTTTGCCGAAGGATTCGTTCTTGTGCTTGCGCAACACGGCCGCGACCTCGGCCTGGCAGCACGGCACCAACACGATGTGGCGGGCCTTTTTGGCGAGCGCGAACTGGATGGCGTCGTCGGTCGCGGTATTGCAGGCATGCAGCGCGGTGACGATGTCGATGCGTGGCGGCAGGCTCTCGGTGGTGATCGATTCCGCGACCGTCGCATTCAGGAACGACATGCGCTCGAACCCCAGCCGGGCCGCCAGTTCGCGTGACTTTTCCACCAGGTCGTCGCGCGTCTCGATGCCATAGATGTGCGCACCGGGACGCGCCTTCAGGAACAGGTCATACAGAATGAAGCCCAGATACGACTTGCCGGCGCCGTGGTCGGCGAGCGTCAGCGTGTCCTGCCGGCCCAACACGTCGTCCAGCAGTGGCTCGATGAAGTTGCACAGGTGATACACCTGCTTCAGCTTGCGGCGGCTGTCCTGGTTGAGCTTGCCGTCGCGCGTCAGGATGTGCAGTTCCTTCAGCAGCTCGACCGACTGGCCGGGGCGCAGCACCTCGGCCAGCGGGTCGGTGTAGGCCGCTTTTGGCGCGCGGCTGGCGAGGGGGGCGGCGCGCTTCATGCCGGGCCGAGCAGGCGTACTTCGCGCTGCGGGAAGGGAATCTGGATGCCGCGCTCGCGGAAGGTTTCCAGCACGGCCTGCGTGACCTCACCCCCTGTGACGTAGAAATCGGCCGTCGCAGTCCAGGGGCGGATCGCGATCTGCACGCTGGAATCGGTCAGCGCCAGCACGCGGATGAAAGGCTCCGGTTCCTGCAGGATCTTCGGGTGCGCGCGCAGCAAGTCCTGAATGGTGGCAAGCGCTTGCCGGATGTCGGTGTCGTAAGCCACGTTGACGATCACGTCGAGCTGTCGCAGCGTGCCGAAATTGTGCAGGATCTCGCCGACGATCTTGCGGTTGGGGATGACGATGCGCGAGCGATCGGGATGGCTCAGCACGGTATTGAACAGCTTGATATCCTCGACCGTGCCCTCCTCGTCGACGATGGAAATGTATTCGCCCACGTGGAACGGCCGGGTGAAGAGGATCGTCAGCCCGGCCGCCAGGTTGCCCAGCACACCCTGCATGGCCAGCGCGATGCCCGCACCGGCCACGCCCAGCCCGGCGATCAGCGGCAACAGCTGCACCCCCAGGTTCTGCAGCGCCATGATGAGGAACAGACCCAGCACCAGGATGCGCACGATGCGAACCAGCAGCACGCGTAGCGGCTCGTCGAGCCCGAGTTTCGCCAGCATGGAGTCGACCAGCTTGCCCACCCAGCGCCCGACGTAATAGCCCGCCACCAGGATCAGCAGCGCCACCAGCAGCTTGGGGCCGAACTGGACGGCCAGCTCGATCGCGGTTTTCTTGGCGTATGCCAGCGTTTGCAGTTGTTCGTCCATGATCGGGAAAAGGCAGGGGGAAGACCGAAGGGTATCAAAACCCCCGGCAGGGCAGAACCGGCCGGTTGATCCCGCGGGGACGGTTTCCGGGATAATGCCGACTTGCTGATTCCGATTCCAGATCCAAAGTGGCGCGAAGCCGAGCCGCAGACAGTGCCGTCGCACGGCAAGGCGAAGGCGACAAAGCCAGGTTGGATCTGGAATCGGAATGAAAGGGTTTTACCGTGTCAGTCGTCAATATCTCCTGCTACAAATTCGTTTCCCTCGCCGACCGCGAGGCCTTGAAGGCCGATCTCAACGCGCGCTGCCTTGCCCTCGACCTCAAGGGCACCATCCTGCTGGCGCCGGAAGGCATCAACGTGTTCCTGGCCGGCTCGCGCCAGGCGATCGACGCCATCGTCGCCCATCTGCGTGCCGATCCGCGCTTCGGCGATCTCGCGCCCAAGGAGAGCCTGTCGGCCGAGCCACCGTTCAAGCGCATGCGGGTGCGGCTGAAGAAGGAAATCATCACCATGAAGCACCCGCTGATCCGTCCGGAGGCGGGCCGTGCGCCCTCGGTGCCGGCCGCGACGCTGAAGCAGTGGCTCGATCGCGGCTGCGACGACGAAGGCCGCCCGGTGGTGATGCTCGATACCCGCAACGACTACGAAGTCGCCGCCGGCACCTTCGAGAACGCCGTCGACTACGACATCGGCGTCTTCAGCGAATTTCCCTTGCGGCTGGCCGCCCATCTGCCCGACTATGTCGGCAAGACCGTGGTGTCGTTCTGCACCGGCGGCATCCGCTGCGAAAAGGCCGCCATCCACATGAAGGCGATCGGCATCGAGCATGTGTACCAGCTCGAAGGCGGCATCCTCAAGTATTTCGAGGAAGTCGGCGGGGCGCATTATCGCGGCGATTGTTTCGTCTTCGACGAGCGCGAGGCGCTGAGCGCGGACCTGCAGCCGGCGGCGGGACGCCTGCATCGCTGATCGCCCGGCCCCGACGGGGGGTGGCCGCTCTCCATGTGAATAAAAACAAGACAAAACAACTGCTTGTGAAAAAGCACCCGATTGCACAGGGCTTGCCCGCTAGCAGGGGCATCGTTGATCGAACGGGTGTGCGGCGCGCGGCCATTCGTTTTTTCCAACCTCAAGACGGAACAGGGCCTGGCAGACATCATTGCCTTCATCGAGCGGGAGGGCATGCTGCAGGCGGCCTGACTACTCTTGCCGCACGATATCGACCGAGATCTCCACCGCCGGAATCGTTCCCCTGTTTTCAAGCCAGTGCAGGGTGTTCCTGTCCTCGGGCCAGCCCACGCCCGGCCCATAGTCCGTCGCGACGCCATTCCGATGGTCTGTGATCGTTCCTTGCAGGATGTAGACGGTGCCTGGCCGGTCCTTATGGTCGTGAAGCGGGCCGAAGACGCCACTAGGCTCGATGGTCACCATGCGCATTCGAAGTTGGCGCCCGGCCATGCCCTCGATCTCGGGACCCAGGTCAACCGTCGAAAGTAACTTCACCGTCACCCCTTTCGTTTCGGGTGCCATCTGTTCGTTGCTCATCGTGACTCCTCTCTGTAATTCCAGGGCCAACGCCGAACTGACCCGACCACAATACGTGGCTGCTGCGGAGCGGTCATTCCCTGTTGGGTTCCGTGTTGAACGACAAGTTAGACTTCAGCGGACAGGATCTCCTGTTTCTTTCTCTTGAATATCGTTGATGAGGAATTCCATTTCCGAAATTTCACGCCGTTGGGTCTGGACGATTCCATCTGCAAGTTTTCTTACGCGGGGGTCTGCGATGCGCGCGCGTTCACTCGTGAGAATCGCAATTGAATGATGGGGAATCATGGCTTCCATCCATGCAACATCTCCCACCGTTACCTGGCTCCTCACGAGCCACAGACCCAAACCGATTAAGCCGATGCTGCCGACGACGATCACTGTGTTGGCGCGTCGATCCTTATACATGTGGCGCATAAAAAATAGCATGACCAGCGACATGCAGCCAGACATGATCAAGGTCATGAACATGCGGGTTTGACTGAACCAAACATGACTGAGTTGATAGGTGTTCAGGTACATCAAACCGAACATCAGAAACGATGCAGCCAAAATCATGAGCAGAAAGTTTCTGTATGGGTGCATCTTCAGCCTCCAGTATCGCAATGATTGTTAATGGTCCTTTCAGTGCCTCATCTTTGGAATATTGGGTTTTCAAGAGTGACGCGGCTATAGGCATAATCTGCTGAGGATGTAGGCGCTCGACGAATGAATGCTGCTGGGCATGGGATCGTGAATAGACCGCTTTCGCCGCATCGACGGTCATTCGATGAACAAGCCCCAACAGTCTCTTCTCTATCGGTATCTGCCATTCCCTAAACTCCCGGTCATCAATTCAGCGCCCGGATCGACTGCATCGGCGGCACGCGCGTGATGTGCCGCGTGGTGAGCCAGCCGCTCATCCCGACCAGCAGGGCGCCGGCCACCGGCAGCGCGAGCCATAGCCACGGATGCAGGCGCAGCGGCAGTTCGAACAGGCGCTGGGCGATCAGCGCCATGGCGATTTCGGCGCAAGCGCTGGCGAGCAGGCCGGCCAGCAGGCCCAGGGCGAGAAATTCGCTCCACAGGCTTTTGGCCAGGTAGGCGCGCTGGGCGCCCAGGGTGCGCAACAGGACAGCCTCCTGCTGGCGGGCGTCGAGGCTGGCCAGCAGCGTGGCGATGACGACGGCGATGCCGGCGGCGAGCAGGAATCCCAGCAGCAACTGGATGGCGCCGATGATCTGGGCGAACACCGCTTCGAGGTTGGCGATGAGCCGGTCCAGTGCGAGCACGGTGATGCCGGGGAACATCTTGATGAAGCTCGGCAATACGCTGGCCGCATCGGGGGGCACGTAGAGGCTGGCGATGGAACTGGCGGGCAGGGCATCGAGCTGGCCGGGGGCGAAGATGACGAAGAAGTTCGGCTGCATCGAGTCCCATTTCACGCTGCGAATGCTGGTGATGCGGGCGGCGAGCGTCTGGTCGCCGATCCGGAAACCGAGCCGGTCGCCGAGGGCCAGATGCAGGCGTTCGGCCATGCCTGATTCGACCGAGATTTCGGCGACGCGGCGGTCGCCGTGCCAGTGTCCGGCGAGTACGGCGTTGTTGGCGGGCAGAGTGGCGGTCCAGGTCAGGTTGAGTTCGCGCCGCAGGCTGTTGGCATCGCGCGCCTCCGGCGGCAGGGTGGACGCGATGGGGACATCATTCTTGGTGGTGAGGCGGCCGCGGACCATGGGATAGAGCGCGGAGGCCTTGAGATGGTGTTGCGACAGGTAGGCGGCGACGGATTGCTGCTGAGCGGGGGCGATGTTGATCAGGAAGTAGTTGGGCGCATCCGGCGGCAATTGCTGGCGCCAGCCGGCAATGAGATCGCTGCGTACCAGTGCCAGCAGCGCCACGAGAAACAGGGCCAGGGTGAAGGCGCCGAGCTGCAGGGTGCTGTCGAAACGGTGGCGCAGCAACTGGGCGAGTCCGAAGCGTACCGGGCCGTGGCTCATTTTCTGGACACCGCGGCCGGCTGCCAGCGCCAGGCGCGCCAGCAGGGCCAGCACGACGATCAACCCGGCCAGTGCGCCGACGAACACGCCGATCAGCCTGGCGTTGCCTGCATACCAGGCGATCAGCAGCAGCAGCGCCGAGCCGCTGATCGCCGCGCTGAGCCATGCAGCGACCGGCAACGGCGGCAGGTCGCGCCGCAGCACCCGCAGCGGCGGCACGCGGACGAGGCGCATCAACGCGGGCAGGCTGGCGCCCGCCAATGCCAGCAGGCCGCTGAAGACGGCAGCGCCCACGGGCGCGAGCCCAAGCGACGGCAGGCGGGTGACGGCATCGGGCAGGACCAGCAGCGCCAGCGCCTGCTGCATCAGCGCGCCGATCGCCACGCCGATCAGACTGCCCAGCAGGCCCAGCGTGAGCAATTGGACGGCATACAGCGTACGCAGCTGTGCCGTGGTGGCGCCGAAGCATCGCAGCAGCGCGGCCTGGTCGTAATGCCGCAGCGCATGACGATGGGCAGCGATGGCGATGGCGGCCACCGACAACAGCAGGCTGATCAGCGCGGTGAGCTGGATGTAGCGGTCGGCATTGGCGAAGGCGCCGCGCAGGGTCTCGACGCCTTCGCGCGAGCCGATGAGGCGCTGGGTTCTGTCGAGCCGGGATTTCAGCGCGGCGCTGAATGCGGTGAGCTGCGCCGGGTCGCCGGCAAATTGGTACAGGTAGGTCACGCGACTGCCGGGCTGCAGCACGCGGGTTTTCGCGACTTCATCGGCGCGCATGAAGACGCGCGGCGCGAGGCCGAACACGCCGCCGAGCTGGCCCGGTTCCTCGGCCACGATTCCGGCGATGGTGAAGCGGGCTTCGCCGATCTGCACGCGATCGCCCACTTTGGCCGACAACAACGGCAGCAGGTCGGGGGCGACATAGATCATGCCGGGTGGCGGCTGCGCGGGACGTGCGGTGCCGGCCGCGAAGGGGCGGTCGGCGATGCGCACGCTGCCGCGCAAGGGATAGGACGCATCGACGGCGCGCAGGGTGGCGAGCTGGAAGGCGTCGCCCTTGGCGAGCATGCTGGGAAATTCGAGCGCCTGGCTGCGCGCAAGCGGGCTGGCCGTGCCTGCGCTTTTTGTAACGACGAGATCGGGCCAGTCTTCGATCGGCCGTGGGCTGGTGACCAGCAGGTCGGCACCGAGGAAGCTAGCACCCTGCTCGCTCATGGCACGCTTCAGGCGGTCGCCGAGAAAACCGGTGGTGCTGACGCTGCCGACACCGATGATCAGCGCCAGCAGCAGCACGCGCCATTCGCCGCTCGCACGTTCGCGCCGCAGCAGCCACAAGCCGAGCCGCGCGAAGCTCATGCAACGGCCTCTTCGCGCGCGCGGCCCGCGACCAGGTGCAGCCGGCGCTGGCAGCGCGCTGCCAGCGCGTCGTCGTGGGTGACCAGGATGAGCGTGGTATGGGCGGAGGCGTTGAGTTCGAACAGCAGCTCGATGATGCGTGCGCCGGTGTCGGCGTCGAGGTTGCCGGTGGGTTCGTCGGCGAACACGATTTCCGGATCGGTGGCGAAGGCGCGTGCGATGGCGATGCGCTGTTGTTCGCCGCCGGACAGCTGGCGCGGCGTGTGGGTGGCGCGTGTGGCGAGGCCGACGCGGTCGAGCCAGTGGGCGGCGCGTTCGCGCGCGTCGGGGCGGCCGGCCAGTTCCAGCGGCAACAGGACGTTTTCCAGGGCGGTGAGCGCGGGCAGCAGCTGGAACGACTGGAACACGAACCCGATACGGCCCGCGCGCAGGCGGGCGCGGGCGTCTTCGTCGAGCGCATCAAGACGCTGGCCGAGCAGGGTGATCTCGCCTGCGGAAGGATGGTCGAGTCCGGCCAGCAGACCCAGCAGGGTTGATTTCCCGGAGCCTGACGCGCCGGTGATGGCGAGCGTCTCCCCCGCTTTGACGGCGAGTCCGACTTCGCTGAGGATGTCGAGCATGCCGCCGGCGGTCGGTATGCGCTGGGACAGGTCGCGTGCCAGGACGACGGTATCAGGGAACTGGGCGCTGTCGGGAGGCGTCATTGGATGGGATCAGGTCAAGGTGGATGAATGAATTATCGCGTGTGGCTGCTGTTGTTGCTTTGGATTCCGGGCTGGGCGGCGGCGAATCCCTGTTCCCTGTTGATTGTCGGCGACAGCCTGAGTTCCGGCTATGGGCTGGCTACCGGCTCGAGCTGGGTGGACCGGCTCGGCGCGCGCCTGAAGAAAACGGCGCCGGACTGGGATCTGGTCAACGCCAGCGTGAGCGGCGACACCACGCAGAACGGCCTGCAGCGTCTGCAGCCTGCGCTCGATCGGCATCATCCGCAAGGCGTGCTGATCGAACTCGGCGGCAACGATGCGTTGCGCGGCACGCCGCCCGGAACGATCCGGCAGAACCTGGTGACGATGATCCGCCAGGCGAAAGCGGCAGGCGCCTGGGTGGCCTTGCTGGAGGCGCCGGTGTTGCCGAATTACGGCAAGCCGTATGCCGATGCGGTGGCCAAACTGTACGTCGACGTGGCGCGCGAGGAAAAAATCGTCCGCGTGCCGTGTTTTGTCTGCAAGGTTGCGGTCGTGCCGGGCATGATGCAAGCCGACGGCATCCATCCGAACGAAAAAGCCCAGGGCGCGATGCTCGATGCCGTGTGGCCGCACATCAAGCCGAAATTGCGCTGCACGGTGAAGAAGTCATGAGCGCCGCAGCCTGTCCGTGCGGATCGGGCCGTCCGCTGGCGGACTGCTGCGGTCGGTTTCATGCTGGCGAGCGGGCGCCGGACGCCGAAAGCCTGATGCGTTCGCGCTACAGCGCCTACGTGCTGGGACTGGAGGACTATTTGCGCGCGACCTGGCATCCCGCGACCTGTCCCGTTGCGCTGGGTCTCGACGCGGTGCCGCGGCCGCAATGGTTGGGGCTGACGGTGAAGGCGCATACGCCGCTGGACGAAACCCATGCGACGGTCGAGTTCGTCGCACGCTACAAGCTCAACGGCCGTGCTTTCAAACTACACGAAACCAGCCGCTTCGAGCGGGTGGACGGACGCTGGCTGTACGTCGACGGCGAGATCCGGGAATGAAACGAACCAGGCCCGCTTGCGCGGGCCTGGTTCTGCTTCTCGTGAAACGGTGGGGTGGATGATGGGACTCGAACCCACGACAACAGGAATCACAATCCTGGACTCTACCAACTGAGCTACATCCACCATTGTTGTCGCCAGCAAGGCTGGCAACGAAAACCTTGGCCTGCCCGACAGGAATCGAACCTGTAACCCCCAGCTTAGAAGGCTGGTGCTCTATCCAGTTGAGCTACGGGCAGAGACTCACTTCTCGGGCACGATCACTTACTGTCTGGGGGTGGTCGGGGTGAGAGGATTCGAACCTCCGACATCCTGCTCCCAAAGCAGGCGCGCTACCGGGCTGCGCTACACCCCGAAATCCTATCGGCGTCCGGCATTCCGGGCGCATTTCGGAGAGGCGAGACTATACCTTGGCGAATCGGCCGGGTCAATTTTCGCTTGAGTCGGAGGGGGGGTTTCCGGGAAAATCACCCTTTTGCTTCAGGGTTGTCTTGATGAGCGCACGTATCCTCGACGGCAAGGCCATGGCCGACACCATCCTCGCAGTGGTCCACGACAAGGTGGCCGAACGCGAGGCGCAGGGCAAACGCCGACCCGGCCTGGCGGTGATCCTGGTCGGCGACGATGCCGCTTCGGCCGTGTACGTGCGCAACAAGAAGCGTGCCTGCGAGCGGGCCGCCGTGAACAGCGTGTCGCACGATCTGCCCAGCGCAACCACGCAGGACCAGCTGCTGGCGCTGATCGACACGCTGAACGCCGACCCGACCATCGACGGCATCCTGGTGCAACTGCCGCTGCCGGCGCACATCGATGCCGAGACGGTGATCGAGCGCATCCGCCCGGACAAGGACGTCGACGGCTTCCACCCCTACAACATCGGCCGGCTGGCGGTGAAAATGCCGACGCTGCGTCCGTCCACGCCGCGCGGCATCATGACGCTGCTGCGCGCTACCGGCGAGGAGCTGCGTGGCAAGAATGCGGTGATGGTCGGCGCGTCCAACATCGTCGGCCGGCCGATGAGCCTGGAGCTTCTGCTGGCCGGCTGCACCATCACCGTGTGCCACAGCGCTACGCGCGACCTGGAAAGCTTCGTGCGCTCGGCCGAGGTGCTGGTGGTGGGGGTGGGGCGGCCACGCATGATCCCGGGTGACTGGGTGCGCGAGGGCGCGATCGTGATCGACGTCGGCATCAACCGCCTGCCCGACGGCAAGCTGGTCGGCGACGTCGATTTCGATACCGCAGTCGAACGCGCCAGCTGGATCACGCCGGTGCCCGGCGGGGTGGGACCGATGACCGTCGCGACCCTGCTGGAGAACACGCTCGAAGCCGCTCTGATGCATAACCCCTGAAGGGGATTAGCCCTGGTGTAGTGCCCTTAAATACGCCACATCGACGAACGGCTGGCTGAGTTCGGCCCCGGCGAGTCGCTGGTTTGGCGCACCGGGTTCGCCGAGATCGGAGAGCACGACGGCCGCGCCGGTGAAATCGTGATCCAGCGTGTAGTCGTTGACCGTCACTAGCGTTTTCAGGCCGGCGCCCAGGCTCGCGCGCAGGCCATTCTCCGAATCCTCGAACGCCAGGCAGTCGGCGGCGGCAAGGCCCATTTTCTCCAGCGCGTAGTGATAGATGTCGGGCGCGGGTTTCTTCGCTGGCACGATGTCGCCCGCCGCGATCACTTCGAACCAGTCCTGGGTGCCGGCGCCCAGGCTATGTTCCAGCAGTACGGTGACGTTTTCCGGCGTCGTGGTGGTGGCGATCGCCAGGCGCAGGCCGGCGGCACGCGCCTCGACCAGCAGGCGCTTGACCCCGGGGCGCATGGGAATGCCGCCTTGCGCGGCCAGCGCACTGTAAATTCGGGTCTTGGCCTTGTGCAGTTCGGCCACCAGTTCGTCGAAATTGTCCGGCTTCCTATAGTCCGGCCGGAAGTGGTCGATATAGTGCTTCATCCGCTCCTTGCCGCCGGTGACGGCAAGCAGTTTGCCGTAGAGCGCGACGTCCCAGTGCCAGTCGAGACCGGCGTCGGCAAAGGCCTGGTTGAAGGCGGGCCGGTGGCCGTCGCGTTCGGTGTCGGCAAGCGTGCCGTCCACGTCGAAGAGTAGGGCGTGTAGTGTCATATGGTTGCGGCGCGTAAGCGATTCTGATATTAAAGCAGGTTGGGCTTGGTCCGGATTAGACCGAAATTTTCAAAGAGAACAGAGAACGAGATGGCTGAAACTTTGATGCGCTTCGAGCCTTACAAGGCCAAGAAGGGCGAAGAATACATGAACGCGAAACAGCTCGCGCATTTTCGCAAAATGCTCGAGGCCTGGAAAGCCGAACTGTCGCAGGATATCGATACCACCCTGCATTCCATGCAGGACGAGCAGACGGTTTTCGCCGACCCCAATGATCGCGCCACTCAGGAGTCCGACATGGCGCTGGAACTGCGCAATCGTGACCGGGAGCGCAAGCTGATTAAGAAAATCAACGAGACCATCGCCAAGATCGACGCCGGGGATTACGGCTACTGTGAATCCTGCGGGGTCGAAATCGGGCTGGAGCGCCTGCAGGCACGCCCGACGGCGACGCTGTGCATCGACTGCAAGACGCTCGAGGAAATCCGCGAGCGCCAGGTCGCCAAATAACAACAAGAAGAAGTAGCGCCAGGTCGCCTGTTCAGGGCGCCTGGCGTGTAGCAGAATAAACCGGCGGCGTCCCGTCGCCCCACCAGACTCGCTGCGGAGAGAGCCATGGCAGACCTCGACGAATTCGACCGTTATTACAACGGGCTGCTGTACAGTGTGATGCGCTGGGACCAGTTGACGTCGTTCTGGCAAAAGGTGGACACCGGAGCGGGCTGGTATCTCTATGCGGTGGGGCAGGATGTTCCTGCGGAGCCGGCTGCCGCCGACAAGGTGCAGCAGTTCATGCGCGAACTGGATGAATTGCTGCGGCGCGAGCATCACGAGGATTACTGCGCGATTGTGTATGCGGACAACCTGGATGCGCCCAACTTCATCAAGATCTATGACCCCAACCATCTCGGCAGTTCGTGCGGATCGAGTGCAACCAAGTCATCGATCCTTCCCGGCTGGCTGATGAGCCGCACGCCGCCGCGTGAACTCGAGATGCACGGGGTAGTGACCGGCCAGCGCAAACGCTGGTGGCAATCGTTTCTCGCCAGTACGGCATAAAAAAACCGCGCCCGAGAGCGCGGTTTTTTGTGTCCTTGAAGAATTACTTCGCGGACTCGGCCGGAGCGGCAGCGTCAGACTTTTTCTCTTCAGCTTTTTTGGCAGCGTGCTTCTTGACATGCTTCTTGACGTGCTTCTTGGCCTTGGGCGCAGCAGCGGGCTTTTCTGCGGCGGTGGCGCCAGCAGGTGCGGCGGGTGCTGCATCGGCAGCCATGGCGGACAGGCTGAAAGCGCCGGCAATCGTAGCGGCAACCAGGGAAGACAGCAGTTTGTTCATGAGTTTCTCCATATGATCAAGTGAAAGATATGCGGCCACTGATTGCGACTGCATGGAGGGCACTATGCGGTGCGATACTTACATGAACCTTACGAATTCGCCCGATCAGAACATTGTTATTCGCGATGGACTGAAGGCCGGATGGCCTGAGTTTGTGTCAGACTTCAAATATGAAGATCCTGCTCGTGGAAGATGATCCGACCCTGGGTGAGGCCGTCATGCTGGCGGTCCGGCAGGCAGGCTTCGCGGTTGATTGGAGCCGCGATGGGGTACAGGCCGAGACCGCACTGAAGACCTATGCCTACGACGCCATGCTGCTCGATCTGGGGCTGCCGCGACGGGAAGGCCTGGAGGTGTTGCGCAATGCGCGCAAACGCGGCGCAACCCTGCCGGTGATGGTCCTCACCGCACGCGATACGGTGGAGGATCGCGTGCGCGGTCTCGATGCGGGCGCGGACGATTATCTGCTGAAACCGTTTGCGCTGGATGAATTGCTGGCGCGGCTGCGTGCCTTGTTGCGGCGGGCGCATGGCGTGGCCGATACCCAGATTCGCATGGGCCGCTTCTGTTTCGACAGCGTGAAGCGGCAGGCCAGCGTCGACGAGACGCCGTTGGTGTTGTCGGCTCGCGAGGTGGAGGTGCTCGAAATTCTGCTGAGCCATGCCGGGCGTGTGACGGCGAAGGAGGCGATCGCGGATCGTCTGACGGGATGGGATGACGGCGTAGGCGACAACGCGGTGGAAGTCTATATCCATCGCCTGCGCCGCAAGCTCGAGGGTTCCGGCGTGGTGATACGCACACTGCGCGGTCTGGGCTATCTGCTGGAAGCCGAGCGTTGAACGGGGAAAGTCAGACAAGCCTGCGGCGGCAGTTGATCGTCCGCATGCTGTCGATGATGCTGCCGCTGTTCATTCTATTGTGGGTGATCGCCTATTTCTCCAGCCAGTACTTCATCAATGCGGCGTTTGACCGATCGCTGATCCGGCGTACGTTCGCGCTGGCCGATCGGGTCGAGGTCATGCAGGGGCAGGTGCAGGTGGACCTGCCGGTTGCCGCGCGCGAATTGCTGGTGTTCGACCAGGAGGATTTGTTGTTCCACAGCATTACCAATCCGGCCGGACGTGTCATCGACGGCGAGCAGGATATGCCGCGGCTTCCTGACCATCAGGATATCCGGCCGGGCCAGTTGGTCGTCTATGACGGCATCAAGGACGGCGAGAAGGTCAGGGTGGCTGCTTTTGGACTTTCGCTCAAAGGCACGAGTGCGCGTGGGACCGCCCTGGTCCAGGTGGGCGAGACGCTGTCGCACCGTTCGGCCATGGCCGAACGCGCCACGCTGGCGATCGTGATTCCGATGCTGCTGATGACCCTGACTGCGGCGATCGCCATTGCCTATGGCGTGCGGAAGGGGCTCGAGCCGCTGAGCCGGCTGCGCGATCGGCTGTCAGCGCGGCAGGCGTTCGATCTGAGCCCGGTTCCTCTGGGAGAGACCCCCGCCGAGCTGCGCCCGTTTCTGGATGAAATCAATTCGCTGCTGCAGCGCCTGTCCGAAGCGGTGGAGTCGCAATCGCGTTTCGTCGCGGACGCCGCGCATCAGCTCCGCACGCCGATCGCGGGCATCCGCGCGCAAGCCGAGGCAGCGCTGGCCGGCGCGCGACACGAGGATGCCCAGCATGCGTTGTCGCGTATTGCCCAGTCGACCCGGACCATGGGCGATCTGGTGCAGAAGCTGCTCATTCTGGCGCGTGTCGATGCGGCGGAAAACACCTTGCGCCTGAACCGGCTGGATGGCGTGGACGTGGTGCGGGAAGTTGCGCGGGAGTGGGTTCCGCGGGCCTTGGCCAGCGGGGTGGAGATTGGTTTCGACATGAAGGACAGCGAGGCCTGGGTGATGGGCGATGCGCAATTGCTGCGGGAAATGCTCGCCAACCTGATCGACAATGCCTTGCGGTATGGCGGCACGCGCATCATGCTGACGGTCCGGCGTTCCGAACAGGGCGTGATCTGGCAGGTGGCGGACAATGGGCCGGGTATCCCGGAGTCGCAGCGTGCCGCAGCCTTTTCGCCATTCCATCGGCTGTCGGGCAGCGTGGAGGGTGCCGGACTCGGCCTGACCATCGTCCAGCGAATCGCCCATTTGCATGGCGCACAGGTGAGCCTGGGAACAGGGGCAGAGGGGGTGGGTCTGGTCGTGAACGTCCTGTTTCCTGCGGCACCCGCACAGGCATAAAAAAACCGCGCCCTTGAGCGCGGCTTTCTGTGGCGACAAACAGCGTGGTCAGCCTGCCGTTTCCGGCGTTTCGTTGTCGGTGGCGGCCGGTGCGTCCAGCAGTGCCTTCATCGACAGGCGCAGGCGGCCTTTCTCGTCGGCTTCCAGGATCTTCACCTTCACGATCTGGCCTTCCTTCAGGTAGTCGCCGATGGTGTTGACGCGCTCGTGGGCGATCTGCGAGATGTGCAGCAGGCCGTCGCGGCCCGGCAGCACGTTGACGATGGCGCCGAAGTCCAGCAGCTTGATGACCGGG